>NZ_CP007806.1:1342500-1517500 GCF_000219535.2 Brevibacillus laterosporus LMG 15441 | reverse complement strand
AATATATTCATCATTTTCTTTTTTCCAAGTAAAAGTAACAGTAGGATTGGTAACTGAGACTATCGGGCGATATTCCGATGAAACAGCCGTTTTTTCCCGAAGCATACTTTGCATAAAGGTGCTACGGATATTTAAGCTATTCCCCACCTTTTTGAGTAAAGGAGAAGTGCTATAGAAACTGACTCCATTTACCACTACCTCAAAACCACTTTTTTGTCTTACCTCAATACGTTTTTCTCCCAGTTCATATAACGCTCCCACCACTTGACTAATATCGTCTTCAATTACAATATCAGGTTCAAGGCCAACCTTGTTGACTTTACGGTGAGCCGGTGTCTTGTACTCTTGCAATGTCACTTTTAATGCATCACCATCAACGAGAGGCAGGACTGTTTGAGCAATTCCCTTACCAAAAGTCTTGGTTCCAATCAATTTGGCTATTTTATGATCTTGTAGCGCTCCAGCTAGCATTTCCGAAGCTGATGCTGTTTGTCCGTTTACTAACACCGTAACAGGATAGGGAGCTGGTCTGCCATTGCGCACCCAATTTTCCACTTCAACATCATTGCGATTAGTCGTATACATCAATAAGCCATTTTCCATAAATAAACTGGCAATATCCTTCGCTGCATTAAGATATCCCCCACTGTTATCACGTAAATCAATGATCAAGCCTGTCAATTTCTTTTGATTTTCTATTTGATCTAATTGCTCTTTAAACTGATCACCTGCATCGCTTCCAAACGTATCCAGCTTAACATACCCTATCGCTGTGGATTTGGAGCCGAAAAGTTTACTTGTTGCTTCTGGTATAACCAGAGGTGAGCGCTTGATCGTGTAATCCTTCATTTTTGCGGTCCCCGATTTGGAAAAAGTAAGAGTTGCACTCGTCCCCTCTTCACCTTGCAGAATCCTATTCAACTCTCCTATACCCTTTACGGTTATCTTACTACCATTCATTGCTTCCAGCTTATCACCTGAATGAATTCCTGCCTTAGCTGCTGGGGAATTTTCAACTACACTACGCACAATAAAACCGTTATCAGTTTCGCGAAAGATAATTCCAAAGCCCACAAAGTTATTATTCACACTGTTCTGGAACTGATCCAATTCCGTTTCAGTAAATAAAGTCGTGTAAGGATCATTTACTTGGGCCAGCATTCCTTCAATCCCGTAGTAGCTTACCGTATACCAATCCAGCTTTTGCTGGGCTTGCCATTGCGTTATACGATCCACCATTTCGGTAATGGTATCATCTTTCTCGTCCACGACAACTTCAGCATGTTTTTCAGCTTTTATATATTGTTGAACACCTTGCAAGGCTCCTTGTACAAGTTTTTTTTCACTTGGTTTATCAAGGTGGTTTTCTTGCAAAATATAATACACCTGTTGTAGCTCC
This sequence comes from Brevibacillus laterosporus LMG 15441, assembly GCF_000219535.2. NCBI lineage: Bacteria > Bacillati > Bacillota > Bacilli > Caryophanales > Paenibacillaceae > Brevibacillus > Brevibacillus laterosporus. Next base: position 1,516,101 of record NZ_CP007806.1, on the reverse strand, counting down.
AGAAGCGGCATGTTACTCGTACTGTTTATATCAAAAGATGAAGCTTGATTAAAGGACTGTGACATAGAAGCCATAGCCACCGAGCCAGGCAACAAGAGCATGAGTGTAAGAGCCAGAATCCCCGTTTTTCTAAGTTTCATGTATAACAACAGCTCCTTTTGTCACCTCTTGTGGAATATCCAGACGCAAGCTCTCGGGAAATTCATATTCTTCATCGCCATCCAGCTTGAGGTATTCCCCATTATCATAGGCCTCCGTAATTTTCCAAGATTGGCGTAATAATTGTTTCGTTTCAGAATCCAAATAGTACTTCACAACAAACGTAGGAGCATATAAAAGCTTTTTCTCTTGTAAATCAAGCGTTTCAGCATAGCGCTGAAGTTCATTTGGTTCATAAAATTCGGTAATAACCTCATATGCTCCGAAGCTTTGCTTTAAGTACCTAGCATGAAGCTTATTTAAACGGCTTAAAACAGGCAGATCAGTCACATACTCGTGTAGATACGCTTTTTTCCCAATTTGGTTACCAGTCTCTTTTTTGGTCCAGATACCCTTTTCATTATCCCAATCGTACTTGACTTGATTACGACGATCTGTATATCTTTCCATTTTATTTAAAACGGCTTGATCCGCTTTTTGGTAAATACCTTTTGTATGCGTGATTCCTCTTTGAGCATCCATTTCTTCAGTAGTTTTAAGCACCGTACCACCGTAATTCATTTCCGTCTTGACAATAATCCTTTGAGCTTCGTCCAGCTTGTTATAAGCATCACTTAATAGAGTGGCATAAAGATTTTGTCTAGTGGAGGACAACAGATCTAATTCGTGAGCCGCTTGTTCATATAAAGCTTGAAGCTCACGATCTTGATCTGCTACTTTCATAGCACGTTTTAACAAATTTTCCGCATCAGAAATCCGATTTTCTTTCACCAAATAGTACAAGCCATTTTGTACAGCCAGCTTGATATCCGGTCTTTCCTCATAACGTTTACTTGCATTTCCATATTGACCTAAATGAATTTCAATAGCTGCCAAATATAGACCAAATACTTTCCATTCCTCTGAATTCTTAACCAGTTTTGATTCATAAGAAAGTAATTTTTGATGTAATTCTTCAAATTCTTTACCTTGATTAGTCCGTAGCATTTGTAAGCCAACATCATAGATATTAGCCGTAAGAAGGCCTAGCATTTTTGGATCATGCTCCACTGTTTCCAGATAAGCGTCTAATGCAAGGAGGGCTTCTTTTGCATTATCTGCGGGTTCCTTATAGTAGTTCCAGCTTTTGTAGTAATGAACTCCCACCTGGTTAGGAAAATCAGAAGGTAGCTCCTCCAGCTCCTTAAAGGTTTCCTCTTCTTCAAGATAATTTTTGATTGAATCCACGATATCTATGAATTTCTGTTCCGTTTCCGTTGGAGAATCATACGTGGCAAATAAAGGATACATCTCCTTCTGAACAGGGACATGCGGGTATAGAGAACGCGTTTCATCAGCTAAAGGCAAGAGCATCTGGGATTGAGTTGAAGCGCTCACCTTTTCCATCAAAATAGCAGCTTCTGCACGTGTTAATCTGCTTGAACCTCTTTTTAGCAATTCTAATTCCCATTCAGATTTCTTCGTGGCAAAGGATAGTACGGACAGCACTTTAGCTGCCTCTTCATTTGTGATAGGCTGGTTCGGATAAAATTGATCTCCTGGAAAAATCTTATGTAGTGTCCTAGCTCCTGCAATCCGATCGTGATACACAAATACCCGCAAGATACCAGGATACATCCACGTCATGTAGTGAACATCCTTATAGGGTAAATATGGCTCGTCCATTCCTTGTCCCCGACCGAATTCATCATTGTCTTCCAACAAGGTCAAGGGAAACAATTTATTTTGGTTTAGCTGCAAAAAACGGCTGGTCAATAAAAAGAACTCTGCCCGTGTCATAGCCTTATCAGGGAAAAATTGCTTAATCGCTTTCGTTGAATCACTAAACAAACCTTCCTCATAGGCTTTGACAATAGCCTCTTTAGCGGGATGATTAGAAATATCAATGAAAGGCAATGGAGCCAAAAGATCATTCCCTATTTCTTCAGCTTGCACAGGTTCTAAGAAAATACAGCTAGCCATTGCAATAGCTACAGTAGCAGGAATTGCTTTCCCCCATCTCCTACTACACAAGAATTCTTTCACACTCGTCACAATATACCAGCCCCTTCCCTCTCCGCCATTTATCAAAGTTGCTGGTTGATAATGGCATAAAACACCCCATACAAGACTTGTTTTTTACTTCAACCACTGGATTTTTTTTCGTTTCCAGCAGTCGATCATATTCTTTTAGCCATTCTGGGTTACATTTTGCTTGACGTTCTTCTGCTTCCAAACGAGAGAGCTGCAGGAATTGTTCTAAAGAAAAACGTTTTTCAATCAGCTCATTTCCATTACGCTCCCACTCTTTTTTAAGCATCCAGAGCTCTTGCTCCTTTAGCATTCGTTCAATTTGTTGATCAGGGGTGTCAGTAGGCATGCCCTCTATTTGATGTTCAATAGCCCTGATATGTTTCATTTGTTCTCTTTCTTGCTCTTTTACACCAGCCAATTCACGCTCGGCTCGCTTTATTTTTCCAAGTGATAGGTGCCATTCATAAAAATCACGAATCGAGGACAAGTTGCCCACTCCCTTAGTTATTCCGTAGCTCTTTGGCCTTAGAGGTATTGAAACGGGTCTGTATGAACCTCTGAGGCAATTACTTCGGTTTTATATTTCTGTTCCTGTAGCTTTTCTTGTATAAAACTAGCTAATCTTGGCTTCATGATCTTTTCGATGTTATGACCAGCATCAATTATTGATAGTCCTTCCACGAAAGCGTCCTGCGCTTCATGATAGCCGACATCGCCAGTTACCATTACATCTGCACCACGAAAAGCAGCTTTTAACAAATAAGAACCGCCGCTACCTCCCAGAACTGCTACCTTTTTCACGAGACGATCCTTAGAACCGACTATACGAACTCCTTCTAAACCAAGCTTCCTTTTGACAAATTGGGCATACTCCTCTAACGTCATAGGTTCGGCCAGTTTGCCAATTCTCCCAAGTCCAAGCGTAAATGGTGGTAGGTCAAGAGGATAGATATCATATGCTACCTCATCGTAGGGGTGCGCCGCTTTCATAGCCTTAATCACAGAAGCTTGCTGACTACTTTTTATAACCGTTTCAATTCGAACCTCATCTACATGCTCCACTTTTCCCTGTTCCCCAATGAAAGGAGTCGTGCCTTCAAGTGGTAAAAAAGTACCTGTCCCCTCAATCTGGAAGCTACAGTGACTGTATTGTCCAATATGACCAGCACCTGCATTCGCCATAGCCTGGAACACTTGTTCACGATGCGATTTTGGTACAAAGGTTACTAGCTTTTTCAGCTCATCCTGATAAGTTACATCTAGAATTTCGGTTTGTTGTAATTCCAATTCTTCTGCAAGCCAATCATTCAAACCTCCATTTGCGACATCTAAATTCGTATGCATGCTGTAGACAGCGATATCGTGAGCCAGCAACTTTGCTAACAAGCGGCCAGCCGGCAAATCAGTGCGCAAATGCTTTAAGGGGCGGAATATCACAGGATGGTGAGCAATTATAAGCGAAACCCCTTTTTGAATCGCCTCTTCAACCACCTCTTCATTTACATCCAACGCTGTCATTACCTTCTGTACAGGCTTTTGCAGTGTCCCGACTTGCAATCCGATCTTATCCCATTCCATCGCTAGGGATTTTGGCGCTAGTCTCTCCACTAATTGTATGATGGTTTGTCCGTTTGCAAGCATGTCAAAACTCCTTTAATCCAAATAATTTTATCCTCAATTTCCGACAGTTTTTCCTGTGTTTCCGCACGAGTGGATGCCATCATGCGCGCTTTGATTTTTTCCCATTTTTCTAATTCAGACTTCCATTTTGTGAGCAAAATCGGTGATTGTTGCTGCAATAAAAAAGGCCCGATTTCCATTAGCTCTGCTTGACTCCATTTATCTGATTGATATGGCTTATCTGGATTGCCTGGTTCAGCTACCAGCACTTCGTAAATAATGCCATCTTCCTCTACAATATCCTCAGCTACTAATTGATAACCATGGTCATATAGCCATTTACGCAGTATATCTTCTCCAACATTTGGTTGAAGGATCAAACGCTGTACTTTTCCTAATTTATCAAGGCCGGCTTCCAAAATAGAAGCGATTAATTGGCCACCCATTCCGGCAATGCAAATGACCTCTGCCTCATTTGGAGCCAAAACAGCTAAGCCATCTCCTTTGCGAACAGAAGCTCTATCTTTTGCTGTTAACGTTGCAATTTGACGAAGTGCTGCTTGATATGGTCCTTCATTTAATTCCCCTGCTATTACAAAGCGAGCCTGATTATTGACTAATAAATAGGAAGCCAGCAGGGCGTGGTCCGATCCAATATCAGCTACAAGCGCATCTTTGGGGCAATATGCTGCAATTGTTTGTAAGCGTTTAGAAATAGTTAATGTCATGTTCCTATTACCTCCAGTTCATTCATTTTACCTCATCTTGCCAAAAAAACACATGCAGAAACTGGATGAGTAATATGGTAATTTTTAGCCCACTATCAGGAAGCGATTCCTAAATTAAATGCGTAACCAGATATTAACAAATAACCTTTAAAAAGACTAGTATGACACAAGAATACTATTCCCAGATAGCTGTTTTTGCACTTGAATTTCCACTAATAAAAAAATCCCTCCATCATAAAAGCTGGAGAGATCTTTATATGTCTTATTTACTGATTTCACGTGCAATTACCATTCGCAGAATTTCTGAAGTACCTTCACCGATTTCTAGCAGACGTGCATCTCGGAAATAACGTTCCACCTGATAATCCTTCATATAGCCGTATCCTCCATGAATCTGAATAGCCTGATGAGTCGCAGACATTGCGATCTCCGAAGCATACAGCTTAGCCATCGCCGCTTCTTGGGTGAATTTTCGTCCTTGATCTTTAAGCCACGCTGCTTTGTAAACCAAAGTACGAGCTAATTCGATCTGAGTTGCCATATCCGCCAACTTCTGCTGAATCATTTGGAAATGCGACAAGCTAGAACCAAAGGCTTTCCTTTCTTTGGCATACTGTAAGGCGCGATTAAAAGCTGCCTGTGCTATTCCAACTGACATGGCACCAATACCAATGCGACCACCATCCAATGTGATTAAAAATTGTTTGAAGCCCTCTCCCTCTTTGCCTAAGATTGCCTCTTGGGGGACTACAACGTCTTCTAAGACTAACTCTGTAGTATTCGAAGCATGTAATCCTAGTTTTTCATAGCGATCTACTACCTTAAATCCCGGGGCATCTGTCGGGACTAAAAGAGCTGTGATTCCTTTCGTACCCTTCGTTTTATCGGTTACAGCAGTTAAAGCAAGAAACGTAGCATAGGAAGCATTCGTGATAAAGCATTTCGAACCGTTAATAACGTATTGTCCATTCTGTAATACTGCCTGCGTTTTGGTACCACCTGCATCAGAGCCTGCCTGCGGTTCTGTTAACCCAAATGCTCCTATACTCTCCCCACTACAGATTTTTGTTAAATAGGCTTCTTTTTGTTGCTTTGTTCCAAATAAATGCAAGGGGGCTCCGCCTAAGGATATATGGGCTGAATACGTAATACCTGTAGAAGCACAAGCACGACTAAGCTCCTCCGTGACAATCGCAAAGCTTATCGTATCCGCTCCAGCTCCACCAAACTCTTCAGGAAATGGCAATCCCATCAATTCCAATTCCCCTAGTTGTTTCATAATCTCAATTGGAAACCGCTTTTCCTTATCGCGTTGCTCCGCCCCTGGTGCGACTACTTCATCCGCAAATTCCCGAATCATTTTCTGCAACATCTTCTGTTCTGATGTAAGATCAAAATGCATGTCAATCTCCCCTTTATGTGCTAAATCATGTTCAAATCGCCACAGATGTACATAGCAAGAACGACTGACCGAGCGTTTGTTCAGAATTTACTTATTATTATATACAATTCAAAAGATATTTGGATAGTCTCCATAACAAAATAAAGAGACTCCGTGTTGACGAAGCCTCCATCCTTTGTAAAGAAAGTAATGATTCATTTATGTACGCGACTAATCTATCTTCGAAGCCATTCAAGCCAGTAGTGACGAGTAATGGTTAGCAATAATCCACTCAGTAAAACCTTACTACCCAATATAATTTGCATTATCTCTCGTGACGCTTCGGGTACCCACAATGAACTAATCTCTGGACCAAAAAAGTACAGTAATCCACTTACCACAAGTGTATAAGCAAGCTGCTGATGACGAACATGGAACAAATATCCTAATCCAATCATCAGGAAAGATAAAGGTACCCAATATAATTCTATATTTGTCCAACTAAAAAATTCCCCCATACGCGTTAGCATGGCTGTTCCATATAAAATACCTATACCTATTAGTCCAGCTAATATCAACAACGAATAACGAAATAGTAAACCATGTAAAAAAGAATACCCGGCAATTAAAAGAAGCCACCATAAATATGTAACTTGACTTATTTTCCATTTTTCCCCAAAATAGTAGAGACTAGTTATAGCAATAAGGATCGTAACAAGTAAGAAAAAATAGGATAATAACGGTATTTTTCGCTTAAATACAAAAGCTAGGACGTAAGCAAGTATCCAACTGAACACCAAAATGCTCATTTGCATTGGAATACTAAAAGCGTTAAAATAAAAAGCAAGTAAAAGCATGACAGCGATTACAAGTCCTATAAAAAATATTCCTCCCATTAATTTTACGGAAAGGATTTGTGCTTCTTTACCGCTCCCTTGAATTGGAGTCCTTGCACTTTGTAGAAAGGCTTGCTGATTATAAAGCTTATCCATTCTTGCTTTTCTGTTGGGAAAAAGGAAGAAACGTTTTTTTGTGATGGGCTCCTCTTGATTCGGAGCATGCTTGCCTTCTGTATAGAGATTTAACAGAAAAATGCAATAATGTTCTGGCAGTAAATGATTACGTCGCCAATTTTCAATCTCTGTAATAATGATTTTTCTACGTTGATCATCCAAGTAGACATCGCCTCCTTACTGCCATTTCTTTTTGATTAATGAAATGGACTATTTTTGAAGTAACATCCCGTTCTTCCCAACAAAAAAGCCTACGCAGCGTGTGTGGCAAAACGTAGGCTTAGTGCTTACTATATCTTTATCGGCTATTCCAAAAAATCTTTTAAACGTTTACTACGTGAAGGATGTCTTAATTTACGTAGGGCTTTCGCCTCAATTTGACGAATACGCTCACGAGTTACCCCGAAAACTTTTCCTACTTCCTCAAGCGTTCTCGTCCGACCGTCATCTAATCCGAAACGAAGACGCAGTACGTTTTCTTCACGATCTGTTAATGTATCTAACACATCTTCTAATTGTTCTTTCAACAGCTCATACGCAGCAGCGTCAGAAGGAGCTAGCGCTTCCTGATCCTCAATAAAATCACCTAGATGGGAATCATCTTCTTCCCCGATCGGTGTTTCTAATGATACAGGCTCCTGAGCAATCTTCATGATTTCACGTACTTTTTCAGGAGTTAGATCCATCTTTTCAGCAATCTCTTCAGGAGCAGGTTCACGTCCCAATTCTTGTAGTAATTGGCGAGAAACTCGGATTAGCTTATTAATCGTCTCAACCATATGCACTGGAATACGGATGGTTCTGGCTTGGTCAGCAATAGCACGAGTGATCGCTTGTCGAATCCACCAGGTTGCATAGGTACTAAACTTGTATCCTTTTTGGTAGTCAAACTTCTCAACGGCCTTAATAAGACCCATATTACCTTCCTGGATCAGGTCTAGGAATAGCATACCACGACCCACATAGCGTTTTGCTATGCTTACAACGAGACGTAAGTTAGCTTCAGCCAATCGGCGTTTTGCTTCTTCATCGCCTTGTTCAATGCGTTGCGCAAGTTTAATCTCCTCTTCAGCGGAAAGTAGAGGAACACGCCCAATTTCTTTTAAGTACATACGCACAGGATCATTAATTTTGATTCCTGGCGGCACAGACAGGTCATCATATTCAAACCCTTCCTGCTCATCATCCTTGATCATCATAGCATCTGCTTCTTCGTCTTCTTCATTATCATTATTGACATCGATGCCTTGATCTCCTAGGAACTCGAAGAACTCATCCATCTGATCAGAATCCTGATCAAAGTTAGATAGACGATTTGTAATTTCTTTGAAAGTCAAGCTTCCCTTCTTCTTACCTAATTCCACTAATTGTTCTTTCACCTGATCCACCGACAGGGTCTCCATGTCTGATGTCAAGTTTTGCTTGTTCATCTATTTTCCCTCCTTCCTCGGGAATGATGCTGATAACTACCCTTCCCTCAAAGCATTTTCCAATTCGGCGATCTTCATCCCTAGTAAAGCGGCTTCAATAATAAGCTTTTTACGCTGCTCCTCATCTATGGTGCTTCCCGCTTGCAAATTTAGTTGCTTTTGTTGTTCACGTAGCTTTTGTAGTTCCGCGCGAACAGGGTAATTGTTCACCTGCTTGATGTAGTCTTCAATTTCCTTATCAGATACATCTTCTCTGCATTCCATCATGGCTAATCCCGAGGCTAATTGCTTGCACTTCTCATCTTCAACATAGTGTATAAAGGCTCCAGGATCTGCCGGATGCCCCTCTGCATAATAAGCATACAAGTAAGCGGCTAGAGCACTGTGTTCGTCCACTTGGAAATCTGCGTTACATTCCTGTTGCACACGTAAAGCAATTTCCGGATCACGCATCATATAGTATAGCAACATTCGTTCTGCATTTTCGTGTGCAGGTGCTTTTGTAACCATAAATTTGCCATTATTTATACTATTATTCCATGGTGCTGTAACTTTATCCCTTTGATTCATTAATTTTTGTTGCTTGTACAGCTTTTTTGCTTCTGTCTTTACAGCATCAAGGGATAGAGAATACTCTTCAGACAGTTTCCGTTCATACATATCCCGCTCGATCGCATTCGGGAGTGTAACGATGAATTCCAGTGCCTGTCTTACATACTCAGCCTTATCCGCTTCGTCTTGTATTACAGTTTTACTCCGCAAATGTTTCAATTGAAAGGACGTCACCGGCATAGCTTGTAATAATACCTGCTGGGAAAATTGTTCAGCGCCATACTGCCGTATATAATCATCAGGGTCACTACCCTGGGGGAGTGGAGCAATTCGCACCGTACAACCAGCTTTTTGTAATTGGTCAATCGCTTTTGCCGTAGCCTCCTGTCCGGCAAAGTCGCCGTCGTAGCATAGGATTACCTGATCTGTATTTCTTCTGATCAGATGGGCTTGTTGCTCCGTAAAAGCGGTTCCTAGCGTAGCGATTCCGTTACTAATGCCAGCCTGCCACGCAGCAATTACATCTGCATACCCTTCAAAAAGGATTGCCTGGTTTCGTTTACGTATTTGGCTTCTTGCGCGATGCAAGTTAAATATAGTGCGACTTTTGTTAAATAGGAGCGTTTCTGGACTATTTAAATACTTGGGTTCCGAGCCGTCTATAGACCTTCCTCCAAATCCGATAACCTCTCCCTGTGAATCCTGAATCGGAAAGATAACTCTCTTGCGAAATTTGTCATACACTCTTCCACGATCATTGGAGGATAGCAATCCTGCTTCGACCATTAGCTCTAACGGAAAGTTACGCTTTACAAGGTTATCCTTAACGAAATCCCATGATTCTGGAGCAAACCCAATCATGTATTCGTCAATTGTCGTCCTAGTAAAGCCTCGATTCTCCAAATAGCGAAGAGCTTCCGATCCATAGGGAGTGGACGTTAAAACATAATGATATAGTTTCGCCACAAAACGGTAGGCTTCATACATTTTCGCCTTCGCGCTCTGCATCGGATTATCTTCGTGAGTGAGGGGAGCTGGCGGGGTTAATCCCACCCGGTCTGCAAGTTTTTGCAAGGCCTCGGGAAACGACAGCTGTTCGACTTGCATAACGAAAGAGAATACGTCACCACCTGCATGACACCCGAAGCAATGATAAAACTGTCGCTCCGCGTTCACATTAAAGGAGGGGGTTTTTTCCGAATGAAACGGACACAAGCCTAGATAGGCGCGCCCCCTCTTCTTCAGTTGTACGTATTCTCCCACCACGTCTACGATGTCAACAGCTGCTCGAACCTGGTTGACGAACTCTTCGGGTGTAGATTGAGCCATAGCCATCCACCTTTTCACAGCAATGAAATTACTTTATTCGTCAAAGTTCGGCAAAATCCTTCTTCCAACTACTATTTTTTGTTCCTGAATCTTATCGGCGTGCTTTAAGTTTATTACGTCGAATAATGTCAAGGATAATATTAGCTGTTTCTTCAACCGCTTTGATAGAAACATCAATCACGGGACAACCTACGCGTTCCATGATTTTTCTTGAGTATTCCAATTCTGTTTCAATTCGATCCATTGTTGCATAATTCGCTTGGGCAGTTAGACCTAATGCTTTTAACCGCTCGGTACGAATCCCGTTTAATTGATCTGAATTTATGGTAAGTCCAATACATTTTTCCGCCGGCAGTAAGAACAATTCCTCTGGCGGCTCAACCTCTGGAACCAAAGGTACATTTGCTACCTTCAAGCGTTTGTTAGCCAAGTACATGGACAATGGGGTTTTTGACGTACGCGAAACCCCAATTAGTACAACATCTGCCCGAAGTAAACCACGAGGGTCTCTGCCATCATCGTATTTTACAGCGAACTCGATGGCTTCCACTTTTCGGAAATAATCTTCATCCAATTTACGTACTAATCCAGGCTTTCCGGATTGTTTTGTCTGGAGTAGATCTTCCATAATGGTCAGCAACGGACCCATTACATCCACAATGGGTACCTGATGTTTGTTGGCCTGTTCCAAAATATACGTTTTTAGTTCAGGAACAACGAGAGTAAAGACCACCAGAGCCTTTGATTCTTTGGCGGAGAGGATAACTTCGTCAATGGACTCTTTATCCTCCATGTACGGATACTTGTGAATATCTACCGTTTTACCGTTAAATTGACTTGCTACTGCCCTTACGACAAATTCTGCTGTTTCTCCAATTGAATCCGATACGACATAAATTAATTGGGTATTCATTTCCAATCCAACTTCCCCCTACACATTCGTCTCTTTGCCAAGCTCCACAAAAGCTCTAGAAATTGTTGTTTTGGTAATCCTGCCCAACAATTCAAAGGTTTTTGGATCTTCTTCGTTGGGGCGTACGACCGGCAGTGAATCAATTTGGAATTCAATCAATTTTTGCGCGGTATCCAGAAGAGTTTCTTCTGGAGTGCACGTGACGATGTTGGGCATTCTTGTCATGATAATGCTGACAGGAATGCTCTCCAATCCCTTGTTACCTAATGAAGCCCGGAGTAAATCCTTTCGGGACACTACACCAGCTAACAAACCTTTTTGATTGACAACAAACAATGTACCTACATCCTCTAAGAATAATGTCACAATTGCATCATACACCGACGCTGATTCAGCCACGACGATAGGCACTGCTTTATAATCATTTACTATTAGCTTGTGCAATCGTTCTGCAATTACCGACGATGTAGGACGACCTGCATAAAAATAGCCAACCCTCGGTCTTGCATCTAAATAACCCGACATAGTAAGAATGGATAAATCAGGTCGAAGAGTAGCCCTTGTAAGATTCAAGTGTTCGGCAATATTCTCACCTGTAATTGGACCTTCATCTTTTACAATTTGCAAAATTTGTTCTTGGCGTTTGGTCAATTCGATGACGGATCACCACCGATTCATAAATTACTATCCCTAGTATTACTCTATAAAGAGATAGATTCCTGCAAAAGAATCGTAAAAAGCTTTTTTTCTGCTACTGGAATGTACTGGAAGTAGAAAAAAGCCTCCACAAGAGGAGGCAGGGAGCTATGTCCCGATAAGCCGTTGTATATGTATTTATATGATCACAATTGATCATGATAGCCAAAAAACTATGCCTTGTCAAATCCATCTGAAAACTCTAGACGTTCCATTTGTTCTAGAAAGTTTCGGCTTTTAAGATGCAGGTCAATATGCTGATCTAGATATCTATGCAGTAAAAGCCTTAGTTGATTTCGCGTAGATGTTTTTACTTCAATCTCACCTAAACGTTCGAGAGGGAATAATAAAAACAGCCGTAATAATTTCCATGTGGCTGGTAAAATATGAAATGAATAAGGATCAGTATGTGTACATCTCTGACATAAAAGACCGCCTTGTGTAATACTAAATGTGTAAGGCTCGCCCTCTGCCCCACAGGAAATGCAGCTTTCAACATGCGGACGTATTCCTGCGAGAACCAGCATTTTACTTTCAAAAATACGGCAAAGAATTTCCGCATCCTTGCCTTCATCCAAATACTGAAGGGTATGGAATAATAATTGGAACAGGTAAGGATTGGGCTCACGCTCCTCTGTCAAGCGATCTAGCATTTCTGCCATATAAGCAGAGTAGGCAGTCAGCATTAAATCCTGACGGAGATCCTTAAAAGAGTGAAGAATATCCCCTTGTGTGAGCTCCGGCATTCCTGTCCCTGTTCCTCTTTTACATAGATAGTATCCATGTGTAAACAATTGAGATACGGCGGCCAGGCGACTTCGAGGTTTTTTTGCCCCCTTTGCCATTACCCCGACCTTACCGTATTCCCTAGTGTAAAGCGTAACCACTTTACTACTTTCTCCGTAATCAACACTACGGATGACAATACCTTCCCACTTTACAAGCATACCTGAGAATCACCCTGTTCCAATAGGGCTTGATCCAGTGATCCTGCATCATCTGCATCGTTTCGTGCTTCATGATGTTCCTTATAAAGAAGGTAAGCGTGGATATCACCGGTTGAAGCAAAATAACTCCAAGAAAAGTTGCGAAGCATGTTGCATCATCCTTTCCTTTTTTCGGCCACCACTTTCTTTATATAGAATCCACCGTAGCCCCCATTTCTATGCCTTGGAAAAATTGTCACGTATAGCAAAGAAAAAGTTTATTTTTCTTCATAAAAACCAAAATTACGAAGCATCCTTTCCTGATTACGCCAATCTTTCTTTACTTTGACCCATACTTCTAAAAAGATTTTCTCTCCTAATAAACGCTCCATGTCCATCCGTGCACGTTTGGAAATTTCTTTTAGCATGTCCCCTCTTTTGCCGATCAAAATTCCTTTTTGAGAATCACGCTCCACGTAGATGGCAGCATAAATGTATAATGTTTTGCCATTTTCTCCGCGCTTCATCTCTTCCACCGTTACAGCAATGGAATGAGGAATTTCTTCCCGCGTCAGATGAAGAACCTTTTCACGAATCAACTCCGCTACGATAAAGCGCTCTGGATGATCCGTTACTTGATCTGCTGGATAATACATCGGCCCCTCTGGCATCTCCAGCAAAATGGATTGCAGTAGGGCATCAGTGTTGTTACCCTGCAAAGCAGAAATAGGAACAATTTGTTTAAAATCATGATGCTTTCGATATTCATCAATTAAAGGAAGCAATTCTTCTGGATGAATTTGATCAATTTTGTTTATAACCAAGAAGACAGGAGTATTAACCTTTTTCAAACGCTCAAGAATATACTCTTCCCCTGCCCCGCGTTTCTCCGTCGCATCAATGACAAACAGTACCAAGTCTACCTCATTAAGTGTATTTTCGGCAGCCGCTACCATATAATCGCCCAATTTGGACTTCGCTTTATGAATACCCGGTGTATCAATAAAAATGAATTGACCTTTGTCAGAGGTATACACAGCACGAATCTGATTTCGTGTCGTTTGCGGTTTATTGGACATGATGGCAACCTTTTGTCCAACAACCTGATTTAATAATGTGGATTTCCCTACATTGGGACGGCCAATAATTGAGACAAATCCTGATTTAAACGTTTCTTTCTTTTTTTGATTATCCAAGAAGATCCTCCTTTGTAAAAGCACCTGGCAATAATTCACTCACTGTAGTAACCGTAACATCTCCATTCAGATTGGACAAGATTACCTTCATATCAGGTGGGCACATTTCTGCCATTACCTGACGGCACGCTCCACATGGCGGTACTGGCTTCGGCGTATCCGCTACCACAGCGATGGCTTGATAGGTCTTATCTCCCTCGGAATATGCTTTAAACAAAGCTGTTCTTTCTGCGCAGTTGCACAGAGGATAAGCGGCATTTTCAATATTGCATCCTAGATATACTTTACCCGTTTCGGACAACAATGCAGCACCCACCGGGAATTTAGAATAAGGTACGTAAGCTGTTTCTCTTGCTGTTTTTGCTTGTTCAATCAGTTGTTGTTGGTTCATACAATTCTTCCTCTCCTGTGTCTAAATAAAAATGAAGATGCCAAGAGACCAGACGAGGCCGTTCCCATTTTGGAAGGTTCGTCTAGCTGTTTCCTTGACCGTAAATAGCGTCTCTTTTGTCCTAGCGAGTAAAGAAATAGGCATACAAAGGTGGGCCAAGAATGAGGATTCCAATCACGATGGCAAACATAGCGGATACAAAGACAGCTCCAGCAGCAACATCCTTCGCTATTTTTGCCTGTGGATGGTACTCTTTTGTCACCAGATCAACGCAAGCTTCAATGGCGGTATTAAGTAATTCAAGCGCCCAAACAATCGCAATAACCAATAGTAACAAGCTCAGCTCCAGGCGAGTAATTTGTAGCCATATGGATAAAATAACCACACCGAGTGCAACTGCTACGTGTATTTGCATGTTTCGTTGGGTGCGTACAGCATGGTTAATTCCCTGTAAAGCATAACCAAAGCTGCGCCATAAACGAAGCCATTCCTTCACGTTGACCGCTCCTATCTCGTCAATCCGACTTCTTGCAGAATATTTTCTTGACGGGTAAACATGTCTTTTTCTTCCTCAGGTGTCCCATGGTCATAGCCAATCAGATGCAAAAATCCATGCACTGCTAGAAAACCAAGCTCCCGTTCAAAAGAATGGCCATAATCCTGTGCTTGTTCTTTTGTTCGCGGGATGGAGATGATGATATCGCCTAGCATATTTGGATAATCATCAAATTCACTTTCTTCCACAAAGATCTCCATGTCCCCCTCGCCCTCTTCATTCAGCGCAAACGATAGCACGTCAGTGGGGCGATCCACTCCACGATAATCGCGATTCAGCTCATGGATACGTTCATTGTTAACAAGTGTGATAACTACTTCACCCTTAATTTCTTCAAATTGGGCCGCTTTTTGCAAGCAATTTTCAATAAGCTGTTGGTGCTCTTGCGTAATTTCTTCGTCTTGCTCATTTACAATTTCAATCGTCAGCAATGTTCTTCCCTCTTTTTCTTCTGAAACTTTACCTCATGTATAATCACATAAAGAGACTCCAAGAGGAGCCAGCCTAGATCTGCTGCTCCTCTTTGGAATACGCTGTAATGATTTTTTGAACCAAGCTATGACGCACAACATCTGTATCCTGAAATTCAATAAAAGCAATATCAGTAATAACGGAAAGAATGCGCTCTGCTTCTCTCAGCCCAGACTTTTTGCCTTTTGGCAGGTCAATTTGGGTTACATCCCCCGTGATGACCATTTTGGAGCCAAAACCCAAGCGCGTCAAGAACATTTTCATTTGTTCTGGTGTAGTATTTTGTGCTTCATCCAGAATAATAAAGCTGTCTTCTAATGTACGCCCCCTCATATAAGCAAGCGGAGCTACCTCGATGATGCCTCGTTCCATCATTTTACTAACCTGTTCGGTTCCTAACATATCATACAAAGCATCATAGAGCGGCCGTAGGTACGGGTCTACCTTTTCTTGCAAATCGCCTGGTAAAAAGCCAAGGCTTTCGCCTGCTTCCACTGCTGGGCGCGTGAGAACAATTCGTTTTACTCGACCGTTTTTAAGGGCCTGTACGGCCATTACAACCGCTAGATATGTTTTACCAGTACCAGCAGGACCAATCCCAAACACGATATCATTTCGTTTAATTGCAGACAAATAATGGCGTTGCCCTAAGGTTTTAGCGCGGACTAGTTTACCGCGGTGAGAACGTGCTACCTCTTCTTCATAAAGATGCAGAAGCTCTTGCTCTTCTCCTTTTTCTGTTAGCTGCATCGCATAGTATACATCACGTTCTGATAATGTAATCCCCCTGCGGATCAGCTGCAATAAAGTATCAAATAGCGTAGCCAGCTTGTCGACTTCTGCCTTTTCCCCACTGATGACGAATGCGCCGGTGCGGGTTCCTATCTGAGCTGATGTTTTTTCTTCGATCTTTTTTAAATAGGAATCATGAGGTCCAAACAAAAGCAATGCTTCCTGTGCATCTGCAAACTGGATCACTACTTCTTCTTGTACTTGCAACCTTTGTCCATCTCCTTGCCATCAGTTATTTTAGTTTGGTGTGTCTTCTAGTGCGGGTGGCGTAGCAACAATCGGTTGGTCCATCGCTATATTTTCGATGACGGAAAAATAGATACTTACATAAACTTTACCATTCTCTTGTTTTACGTGCAAAACTTTTTCTTCTTTTATCTTCGCATCTTCTCCAGCTCGTTTCAAGATATCTGCTTTTGCAAAATGTTTGGCTACCTCTAAAGCGTCCCGATCGCTCATTCGGATAACCTTAGGCTCCAGCTCTCGATCAATTTCTGTCTTCCAGCCAAACGGCAATTGATAGTCAAAAAAAGCCGCTTGAAAACGTTTCTCTGTTTTACGAGCATGCTTGTACGACTTGATTTCAAACGGCCAAAGACGTACTGCCGATGATCCAAAAATCAAAAAGTGCTGCTTCTGTTTTTCACCTGTATAAAGAAGCTGGTTCTGGATTAAGGGGACGGTCACATCAGAACGATACCAGACCTCTCCTGTCACTTGTCCCCGGGCAGCAACGATCGATTGGCGCTCCTCATTACCAATAATACCTGAAATTAAAATCTGGTCTTTATCAACATACTGATTCGCTTTAACCATAGTCTTACCTGTTTCAGCAAAAATACTGTGAATGACCGCTTTTTTCTTTGCCACAACGTGTTTAGGTTCGTGCGCAACAATCTTTTCCGGATCAACCTTTTCAACGACTTGAATAATGGCCTTTGTACCATTTAACTCAACACCTACCCATGAGGCTTCTGGAATATACCCCAAAATACGGCGCTGCAACTCTTGGGGGTCTCCCATTTTTAATTTCCACGCACCTGCTCTTAACCCTACCTTCTCGGCTGCCTGTGTCACCTGATACGGCGAAATATTATGCGTTCCTTGCACCTCGACTTGCCATACAAACGTAGAGAGCATGTACAATCCGAGTAGAAAAATAAAAATACCTGCAACAAATCCGCTCCTCATTCGCATTCGTAACAACAAAAACGGTAAGCCTTGTCGACTCGTCACATGCACCCGGCAGCCTGTCTCCTTTAAGAAGGGACGAAGCCGATAGAAATCGGCAATCATCATCTCACACTGTCCTAACTCAGGCCCTAAGCGCTTGATATTCCACATTAAAATGTTTTCGCGGACGGCTAGGTTGATAAGACGTTCAAACCGTTTGCCGCGAATCGTTACTGTTATATGACCCTCGTACCATTCTTTTATTACGTTTCGCATCTGTATCCCCCTCAAACTCGTCACGTATTTTGAATGAATGTTATCTTGCCGATTCTCCCCTCCAACAACACTTCTTCCTTCAAAATAGCACGAATCACCAGTTGTTCCCCTATGACAAGCAATTGTCCGTTTGTAAGTAATAAACGAAGCTCGTTCTCACTAAATTGCAGGACACCTCGATGGTTTTCTATATACATTTGCAAATGACCAATCATCGTAATTCTCGGGACTTCAAGTACCACGTCCTGAGGTAAATCCAACACGCCCACAGCCATTCGGCGCAGTCGGCGGCTCCATTTCTTCATATGTAAGCCCCCTTTTTCCTTGCATATGCATTAGACATGCGTAAGCGGAGTCTGTTTAATGGGATAGCCGTGTGCTTGCAAAACAAAATCCGTTCTTTTATACCTATGCAGGGGGTAGGGCTTATCATGCTGGGAATTTGAAAAAGGGAAGGGGGATTTTCATACGTTAAAAAGCGGCAAAAACCTCCTGATGGACTACGGTTACAGATAGTGGTTTAAAAGGCATGCTCTAAAAGAATTTACATGGCTAGAAAAGAGAAAAGCCTCCTTTTCTAAATAAAAAAACCCGCATGTCTACGTACAACATACGGGTCTTGCATCATTTACTTTTCGTCTTGTCCATGTGCCCCATCACAATAAGGTAATTTTTCCGATTTTCCACAGCCACAGATCCTTACCGTCTTAGCTTCCTTAAATCTAACAATATACGGGGTTTTTCCTGTTCCTTGTCCATTATGAGAGCCATCACAGTAAGGTGCATCCTCTGTGAGGCCACACATACAGTAAAATGTAACGCCTGGTTCTTCCTTCACAACAATCGGACCTTTTTTATCATAGAGGGCCATAAGGTTTTCTCTCCTTTGTTCACTTAGCCTATCTAGTGGTAGGTAGTATTACTTCTAGTATAGCACGTCCTCAGTTAGTAGGTTTTAGATGTAGACCAATCCTTTATGAAGGAAAAAACCAAGCGTAGAACAGCCCCGTTTGTCATGGATCACAAAACATAGTCAGGCTTTGTATTCTTTATTACACTCAAGTGGGCTAATAAATAGATCTATTGAAGACGATTCTGATTCATCATTAAGTATGTTTTATGCTTTAGTAAAGTCGCACGATTAGATACAATGCTAAGGGTTATCCCCAAGCATTTCACATTCTGTTACCTATAAGGTTGCAAGCTTCAAGGGATTTAATAAACTATTTTGTTATCACTATCTTATGTAATCCTCTAAATCATTTCGGTAATTTTGCGATATAAACAACATCTGGCTCGCCTCGCTCCACCTCTACTTTATACTCCTCTACTTCATGAAAATACTCAGATAATAGCAGAGCAAAAGCATCAGAAGAATTAGCACTCCAAAATGCAATAACACCCCCTGGGTTCATCAAACCAAGTAAGGTGTTGAGTCCTGATTCCTTATAAAGTGAATGGTTCGCTTCTGTCACGGTCCAATCGGGCCCATTGTCAATATCAAGACAGATCACATCAAATTTTTCGTTAGCTTCCTGAATCCATTGGAGAAGATCAGCTTTAACAACACGGGTTCGAGAGTCAGCGAGTGGATGATTAGAATATTCGCCCAAATATCGGTTATTCCATTCAATGATCTTTTCCTCTATTTCTAAAACAACTACCTCTTCTACTCTGTTATTTTTTAAAGCTTCTGAAAGGGAAAATCCCACACCTAATCCACCAATCATTACTTTTCGGGGATGATGAACGCTGTCAAGTGATGCCTTAACCAAAAGACGTTCGGATTCTCCATTATAAGTTGCCATTAAAAAAGTACCATTGCTAATAATCTCATAATTGTTATTCCGATACTGGAGCTGAATGTCACCGCGTGGTGTGGAGCATCGTTCTAAGATTGTAATGTCTGATTGCAAGATCATATCCTCCTTATTGAAAAGATAGGCTCCCTCAATCCTTTTGACGGATCGTAGCTGTGAAGCACTTGAAGAGCATACAAGCGTTAGCTATATCGCAGGTAGGTTGTGCAATTCGCTGGACACCTGCATCTTCTATTCAATAGTAACAAAAATCCGACATAGGAATCTTGCCCTTATCTTTTTATGCGGAAAGTGTACATAGGAGTATATTATTTTATGCAGTAGCTAAAGATGTGCTTGATAGCGCTGAAAAAAAGAACCTCAAGGCAACAGTGCCCGAGGTTCTTTTATTAGTGAAAAAATTAGTAAACGGCTACCGGTATTTCCCCATTCTATAGCCGCCAAAGGCTGATGTAGGGTGAGGATCTTTACTGCGCGGCTTTCCTAAAATAATCGCCCATCTCATACCATCTAATGCTGTTCCAGCTAGTTTAACCGAATGTCTTTTAGTGGTAGCTCCCGGTTGCTTCTGTGATGCAGGAATGGTTGATCCATGTAATTCAACGTTCAATAACTTACTGTTTTTATGCTCGATAGGTGCTAACACCATTTGAGCGGCATTGGGTTCATACTGCTCTTCTAACATTGATCGACCTTCTTCGAGCTCCTTCTCCAGTTCAGTTCTTCCATCCCGTGTCGAGTCGTTCACTGACTGTGCAGGTTGCCCTTCCATATAAGTCCCCTGCCATTCTGCTGGCATTGAGGGTGAACTAGTTGAGTCAGTATTGTAAGGGGCTGAATTTTGCGTTTGAGACGTTGAAGGAAATTCAAACACACCTGGTTTTGCTTCCTGTCTTGGGTTCCGTTTTACTACCTGACGTTGATAGGGTGGTAGCATTCCTCCCGGCTCCCTATTCGTAGGTTGCATCGGATACGTCTTAGGTGTCTTGTTATGATTAAATTTACCCGTTAATAAACCAATGATCAGCTCGATGAGAGTTTCCATTGCCTCATCACCTATTTCTTATCTATGTCGTTTTTCTTCGTACCTTCAGGGTCACCAAATGATTCTCTCATAGCGGTATCTGCCATGATGTTCTGCATGTTGTAATAATCCATAACACCTAGCTTACCTGAACGCAATGCTTCAGCCAAAGCAAGTGGTACTTCCGCTTCAGATTCCACTACTTTCGCTTTCATCTCTTCAACGCGCGCTTTCATCTCTTGTTCCGTTGCCACAGCCATAGCACGACGTTCTTCTGCTTTTGCCTGCGCGATGCGTTTGTCAGCTTCTGCTTGGTCTGTTTGTAATTGGGCGCCAATATTTTTACCTACATCTACGTCCGCAATATCGATCGATAGAATTTCAAAGGCTGTACCTGCATCTAGGCCTTTATTTAACACGGTTTGTGAAATAAGATCTGGGTTTTCTAATACATCTTTATGTTTGTTGGACGAACCGATAGTTGTGACAATCCCTTCGCCAACACGAGCGATAATTGTCTCTTCACCAGCACCACCAACTAAACGATCAATATTCGCACGTACTGTTACTTTCGCCTTCGCACGTACCTCAATCCCATCCATCGCTACTGCGGCAATAATTGGGGTCTCAATCACTTTCGGATTTACGCTCATTTGTACTGCTTCCAACACATCACGGCCAGCTAGGTCAATCGCCGCTGCTCGTTCGAAGCCTAGTGGAATATCTGCACGTTGAGCTGCTACCAAGGCATCTACGACTCTATCAACATTACCACCCGCTAGAAAGTGACTCTCTAATTGATTCGTATTAAGGTCAAGTCCAGCCTTACGCGCCTTAATTAACGGATTGACGATACGGGCCGGTGTTACACGACGCAAACGCATTGCTACCAATGTTAGAATACTCACGTTCACACCTGAAGCTAAAGCAGAAATCCATAGCATTACCGGTACAAATGAAAAGAAAACAGACAATACAATGATGACAACCGCGATCATAAACACGAAAGATATCATGCTTGTGTCCATCTAAATCTACCCCTTACTTTCATTTTTCCAATCTTGCACGACAATCCGTGCTCCTTCTACTTGAACCACTTTTATTTCGCTGCCAGCCGCAATGTATCCACCTGCACTTACAGCATCAATACGTTGTTCGCCAATCAAGATCACTCCAGCAGGGCGCAAATTAGTTAATGCTACACCAGTTTTCCCAAGTAGATCATTTTGATTTTTAGGAGCGACATACCCTGTATCCCTATGCTGCTCCTCTTTTAGAACAAATTTACTCCAGGTACCTCTTAATCCGAAATATTTAGCCAGTATAAACGCTACAATAAGGGTAATAATCGCCGCAATCCCCAGAGATGTAAGCCCTTGTTTTGTATCGTAAGCAGCTAATACTAGACCTGTGGACATGCTTGCAAACCCAAGGAAGCCTACGATGCCACCCGGTAAAAAGATTTCTAGAATCATCAAAATGACCCCAATAATAAACAGTCCAATATCCAGCCAATTAGCAAAACCTGCCACAAAATGTCCGAAGAAATAGAGTGTAAAGGACAAAATACCAATAGTGCCCGCAACTCCAAACCCCGGAGCAAACAACTCAATAATGACTCCCAGCATTCCAATTAACAAGAGACAGCTTAGAACAACTGGATTGGTTACAAACCTTGCGACCTTCTCGGTAGGAGTAGGAGAAATGTGTACAATTTCACTCTCATTTACCCCTACATATTGAAACAATTCTGCTTTACTACGAACAATTTTATCAGCATAGCCTAGTTTCTGTGCTTCCTCAGCACCAAGGGATAAAACTTCCCCCTTCTTTTTTAATCCAGCAAAATCCTGATCAATATAAACCATCGCTTTTGCTACGGAAGCATCTCTGCCGTTTAACTTAGCTGCTTCCTCCATCATTTGAGCCCATCCAGAAGTAATTTTCACTGGAGCAGCATTACCTTGTACATCAATCGGTGCAGCAGCCCCGATACTACTTCCTGGTTCCATTACAATCTCATTTGCATTCAAAGCAATATAAGTTCCTGCTGAAAAAGCCTGATTGTTAATATATGCAACGACTTTCATAGGTGCACTCCTAATCAATGCACCAATATTACCAGCCGAAACCACATCTCCACCTGGAGTATTAATGTCAAGAATAACGACATCAGCGCGTTGTTCATTGGCTTGTTGAAAAGCACGTCGCAAAAAGCTTTCAAGACCACGCTCAATATCTTGCTCAACAGGCACATAAAAAACGCGTTTACCTGCTGCTTCTACAGGCTGAGACCAAGCTGTCCAAGCCAACATTCCTCCAGCAAACATCATAAGAGCAAGCATACAGGTAAACATGCGAGTAAAGGCTAGATGCTGTCTCAAGATGTGAATTCCTCCTTTCCTATCATGATTTGTAACATCTTATGTAGGTATACGAGAAGATTGGAAGGAAGTTTCATTAAGTTGTATAAATCGCTTATAAGCAAAGAAAAGCCCTGTCAATGAGAAATCTTTCTCTTTGACAGGGCTGCTTATTTACTGTACCGCAAAAAATCCAGCCTGCGTGAGACTGGATTTCATTTGCTTATGAAGGTAATTCTTCAGAGACGATTTGTTGGACAAGGTTGCCGTCAGCTTTGCCTTTTACTTTAGGCATGATGGCTCCCATGACTTTGCCCATCTCTTTTTTGGATGTAGCGCCAACAGCAGCTACAGCCTCGCGAACGATTTGACGAATCTCATCTTCGCTTAATTGAGCAGGCATATAAGCCAATATAATATCCAACTCGTCACGTGTCTTTGTCGCTAAATCCTCGCGACCGGCTTTCTCAAACTCATGGAGGGAGTCACGGCGTTGCTTTAACTCACGGGTCAAGATAGTCAGCACTTCATCGTCGGACAGATCTCGACCCAACTTAATCTCTTCGTTTTTAATGGTGGCTTTGACCATGCGAATAACGGAGAGCTTTAAGACCGATTTGTCCTTCATAGCTTGCTTCATATCGTGATTGAGTTGCTCCATTACACTCATGATGAGCCCTCCCGTTAATTAGAACTTACGTTTACGAGCCGCTTCGGATTTTTTCTTACGAGCAATGCTAGGCTTTTCAAAGTGGCGACGCTTACGAAGCTCAGCCAACACTCCAGCTTTAGCATTTTCACGCTTAAAACGACGAAGCGCGCTCTCCAAAGATTCATTTTTTCTAACGCGTACTTCTGCCATCTATTTTCCCTCCCTCCGCTTGAAACCGTGGGACAACTGTTCATTATTCTACAGACTGTCAGACTACATTATAAATCAGGAAAGGGCGGTAGGTCAACCTTTTTCCAACCCTCAACCCAAATACTTGCTTGAGTATCTTTTACAAAGATTCTTCAAGCAAGGCATACTATTATCATACCTTATAGAAACAGCTACCGCAATAGACGCATACTCCTATTTCCATTTTATCCACTTTTCATGTTCTTGCTATTGCGGCAATTCGTCCACCGTGTTAGCATGACGTGGGATGCCTTCTATATAGGCTATTTTTTATCCATATCGGTTATACCCATCGTTATCTGTGGACATAGCAGAAATGATGACAAGGAGAGAATAAAACTATGCTACCCACTACTTTAAATACCATTACTAAAATGGCGCGAGGGATACTCGTTCAAGGGAATCCCGAAGCCAATGTTACCAGCGCTCACTTTGACAGCCGTCAATTACAACCCGACAGTTTATTTGTACCACTGGTAGAAACACGCGATGGACATGATTTTATCAAGCAGGCTCAGGAAGCTGGAGCAATCGCCACACTGGTATCCGACTTGTCAAAAGTTCCAGCTACTCTTCCTAATGATTTCGGTTTGATTCTTGTAAATGACACTTTGACAGCATTCCAAAAAATAGCAAGTGCTTATCGAAATCAGTTTTCTATTCCATTCATTGCAGTTACAGGCAGTACAGGAAAAACAACTACGAAAGATATGATTTCTCACCTTCTAGCTAGTTCACGTCCTATTTGCAGTACGTATAAAAACTTTAACAATCATATCGGTCTTCCCTTTTCCATCCTACATGTAGATAATAGTCACGAAGCCGCAGTTCTAGAGCTCGGCATGAGTCATGCTGGAGAGATTGATTTATTAGCTTCTATTACAAGACCAACCTATAGCGTGATTACAAGTATTGGTGAGGCGCATATGGAATACTTTGGTTCACTAGAAAAAATTGCTCTAGCAAAAGCAGAACTATTGCCGCATACTGCACCAGAAGGACGTGTTTATTTGAATGGAGATAACGAATACCTCCAGAAAGTTAAACACTTATCTGATAGCCCGATTTGCTATTATTCCGTGAAAGGCCCTGCTGATCTATGGGCATCGGATTTACTTACAGATGATAAAGGTACGCACTTCACTGTCCACTTTGAAGATCAGCAAACCCTGCGTGTATTTATGCCGCTATTTGGGACCTATAATGTATCTAATGCCTTACCAGCTATCGGAATTGCCCGTGAGCAAGGGATGAGCCTTGAGGAGATTCAACAAGCAATGGCTACCCTAAGCATTTCAGGTATGCGGTTTGAAATTCATACATCTCAAAATGGGATGATTATCGTCAACGATGCCTACAATGCCAATCCCTTATCCATGAAGGCGTCTATTGAAAACTTTGCAGACCTTTTTCAAGACCGCACCAAAGTACTAATCGTAGGTGATCTATTGGAATTAGGCTCAGATAGCCAAGCATTACACGCTGAAGTAGGAGAATACGTATCAAAGTGGGATGACCGCTTTACTTGTATGGTAACTATTGGAGAGGATTCACGGTTTATCGGAGAACACTATCAGGGAGAAAGCCATCATTTTAGTTCTAAGGAAGAAGCGATCGTCTACCTCCGTTCTTTAGTAAAACCACATTCTGCCGTTTTACTAAAAGCTTCCCGAGGCATGAAGTTAGAAACACTGCTACCTTCCTTGCTGGAGATTTAAGCTTTTTAACCCTAATTATCCAACATGTTGTTCGAATTATTGAGTAAAGCATTTCTTTTAGCATCTAATTTATTGCTGGAAGAGATGCTTTTTATTTTTAAATCCTTGTTAGCTAATCATTTTCTGAAACTTCCCTTCAAAACAAACGTTATACTTAATGAGGAAGAAAAATATCTCAACCCTCAGTAAAGATGATCGGAGGTACATAATTTGTTTGATATTATAATACTTATCATGCTACTCTTAATCATTGTCCCCCTCTTGCTAAAACTCCGCCACTCCCATTCACAATCGCGTTCACAATCTACAGATCATCATTCGTTTTCAACTAGCTCTTCTACATTTTTGTCTCACAATGATACTCAACCAGGTTGTGGGGAGGTATCAACTAGTTGGGACAGCTGTAGTGACTCCGGAAGTAGTGACTCTGGAGGTTGCGGATCAGATTAAATTAAGGGAGGATTGTAATAAGTTCGTGAATCACACCTGCTGGGATAAAGTACCTCAAACATAAGAGTGATCCATACAGCCTTCTTGGGTTAAAGAGGGCTTTTTTTATATCCTTTAATAAAGATAGTAAATAGAAAGCTTTATCAACCGAAACATCTAAAAAATAGGAAAATCGCGCTTTTTGCTCGTTTTTTTTTGCAGTCACCCCTTAACATATCGTATGTTAGAATCAAACTTAGGGGGGATGGACATGGAATTTCACATATCAGTAATGGAGGCTTTACAGGGAATTAATGCCAAACTCGACAGCATGAACCATGATATTAAGGCTACTCAGCTAGAAACTAAAGAGATAAAAAAAGAGGTAAGTGGGATTAATTCAAAAGTAAGTAGTATCGAAGCAGAGTTAAACATTGTAAAACAAGATTCAAGTCTTATAAAAAAAGATATAGACTGGTTAAAATCTGAGTCATATAGTATCAAAAAAGACATAGATGCGATCAAATCCGAATCTAGTGGCATCAAAAAAGAATTAGATGTGATTAAGGCTGAATCATATGGTATCAAAAAAGAATTAAACGCGATTAAATCTGAATCTAGTGGTATCAAAAAAGAATTAGATGCACTCAAATCTGAATCTAATGGTATCAAACAAGAATTAAACGCAATCAAATCTGAATCTAGTGATATCAAAAAAGATTTAGATACGATCAAATCTGAATCTAGTGGCATTAAGAATGATTTGAGTATTATTAAAAAAGAGCTTCATGATGTAAAAGCTGTCCAAACTGATCATACACACCTACTGCAACGAATTGAAGAAAACCAAACACAAGATATCCTAGCTATCCTAAAAACGATGAACAAAAAGATAGATAGCAAAAGATTTGGACATTACGCTACTTAATGTAAAATGTAA
The DNA here is from genome assembly GCF_000219535.2 of Brevibacillus laterosporus LMG 15441. Classification (NCBI taxonomy): domain Bacteria; kingdom Bacillati; phylum Bacillota; class Bacilli; order Caryophanales; family Paenibacillaceae; genus Brevibacillus; species Brevibacillus laterosporus. The sequence goes on along the minus strand of NZ_CP007806.1, from coordinate 1,489,291 downwards.
TCAGACCAAATTAGAAAAACATCGTTATTACTAAGAATTGGACGTAAAGAAAAAGCCTTCCCAAACGAGAAGGCTCCCACTCTATTCTAGCTCTTCAGCTGCTACAATATTCCTTTGTTTTTCTTCATAACGCTCTAGCCCTAGTTGAACAAGTTGATCGATTAGTTCAGCATACGGAATGCCTGCTTCTGCAAATAACATTGGATACATGCTAAATGGGGTAAAGCCTGGCATCGTATTAACCTCATTAATTACTACACGGTCATTCTCCTCATCATAGAAGAAATCAACACGTGATAAACCGGAGCCATCCAATGCCTGAAATGCCGTTTTTGCCATCTCAGCAATACGATCGGCTACTTGCTGTGGTAGATCAGCTGGGATTTTGAGATCAGTACCTCCACCTTTATATTTCGCTTCATAATCATAAAATTCTTTGGCTGCAATAACTTCCCCAATGACGGAGGTGCGTAATTCTTCATTCCCTAATACACCAATTTCTACTTCACGGGCTTTAATGAACTCTTCAACAATAATACGACGATCGAATTTACAAGCAAGTTCCAAAGCTCCACGCAAATCGTCTCGGTCTTTAGCTTTAGTAATTCCAACACTAGAACCCATATTGGCTGGCTTTACAAAACAAGGATAGCCTAGCTTTTGTTCAATCTGGTTCATAACGCTGTCTACTTCACGCTCGATTTGAGAACGTAAGAAGCCCATGTATTGAACTTGATCAAGACCTGCTTGAGCAAAAACATTTTTCATCATCAATTTGTCCATTCCCACTGCAGATGCCATAACTCCTGTACCCACATAAGGAATATCTGCTAATTCTAATAAACCCTGTACAGTACCATCCTCACCATTTGGTCCATGAATCACTGGAAAAATAACATCTACTTCCTGATGAATGGACATCACATTAGCTGGCTTACCCATCAGTGATTGGTTACCCGCAAGAGTTATTTGCCCTTGCTTTTCTTGATCATGATCATTACTACCAGAAGATACTCCCCCATCTAAGCGTAGCACATTCACACTTTCAAGGACTTGATCTGCGATAGGTCCACCTTTTAACCAAGTCCCATCCATTTGTACATAGATCGGTTGTACTTCATATTTATTTTTATCTACTGCCTTCATAATAGAAAGGGCCGTTAAGAGCGATACCTCATGCTCAGATGTCTTTCCTCCGTAAATAATGCCCAATCGGATTTTGTTTCCCATGTATATGCCCCTTTCCCTTCTGTTCGACACGGCTGATTCGCTTAATTCTTATTCATATGCCCACAGCCTAAAAAGTGCTTTTGCCACATATTTTCCTTTCTCAGCATACAAAATGTTACTGTGGCTGACAAGAGTGAATGGGGTTAATTCTAAGAAGACTCACAAATCTTTACTAACTAAGATAGCTACTAACCTTGCTACTACTCATCTCTAAATCAAGCCCTCACCAGTAAAAAGAGAGTTGAACTGAGTACATTATCATCATGTTATCTGCATGAATTAAGGTGAAGTATATTAACTTGGTTCGAGGGTGTTACTGCGCGTTAACAGAAAAGTGAAAATACAGCTCTGAGTACTTATAGCTAAGTCTACTACAATTCTTCAGAAGGAAAGAGGAATAGTAATGAGAATAGTCAACAAAATGTATGTAAATAAGATACCTGTACAGTTCATCATTGAATTTCGTGCCATTTTACATCGTTTTCAATAAAAATACAACGTTCCAGCCAAACAACTGTAGCAAAGATCCAGTAAATACCGTGACAAATGATACATAAAAAATCTATGAGTAAATCCTGTTGTCAGAATAATATTACGTTTGATATGATAAACAAAATTATTTGGATGAGAAAGTAGGCTATGTCCTTATGTATTTCTTGCGTAGCGGCGAAAAAAGATTATTGGTAATTCTACCTGAGATATATGGGCTTAATCAGCACATGCTAGAGGTTTGCCGACAGTATGCCAATCAATCGTGGGATGTGTTCGGCTTCTCCTGGTACAAAGAAATACCTTTTTTCCTCCAAAAAGAAGAAGAGCAGGCTTACCAACGTTTTATGTCTATTGGCTTTGAACAAGCCACTAGTCAAGTAGCTGAAGTGCTACAAAATCAACGTCCAATATACCAACACATTGTTGTGATGGGCTTTAGCGTTGGCGCAACAGTCGCTTGGTTACTAGCAGGGTACACAGGCCTATGCGATGGTAGCGTTGGTTACTACGGTTCCCGTATCCGTCACTATACGAACATCATTCCCAAAGTCCCTGCTCTTCTTCTTTACGGACAGTCTGAGCCTGCATTTGATCTCTCTGCTTTATTGCAAACACTAGCCAGAACCCCGGAGGTTATCTTAGAACAGTATCCAGCCCTTCATGGTTTTAGCAATCCATATTCCAGTCACTATCAGCCGGTTGCTGCATCGTTAGCAGATGAGGACGTGCAACAATTCTTAGATAATCTAACAAGGTAAACTAGCAAGAGTTTCAAGTACTTGCTACGAAGCTCAATGAAATATCCTGAAGAGATAAGTGAAAAGCAAAAATGACAATTGATCACTGTACACTCCCTATATTTCCAACTTCCAGAGGTGAGTATAAGTAAAAAAGCACCCTTTTCACTTTCATTTAATAGTGAGAGGATGCTTCTTGTTTTCTTTACAAAAGCCTTGAGTTACTTCTCTTATTTACGGTCTCTTACTTCAAAAATCGCAAATTTTAAATAGTGTCCTTCATCCGCTCCACTAATTTGCGGATGGTCTTTGCCAGCGCCACGCCATTCTATTAAACGTAAAATCTTTTTCGCATCATATGCTGCTTGCTGAATGGTTTCCAGAAATAAATCTGGTGACATATGATACGAACATGATGCTGTTACTAGGTACCCCCCTGGACGTACTAGTTTCATGCCGTGTAGATTAATATCCTTGTAACCACGGCAAGCACCTTTTACTGCACCACGAGATTTTGCGAAGGCCGGAGGATCTAGGATGACAACATCCCAGTTCTTACCCGCTTCCACATTTTCGCGCAGATAATCAAAGGCATTTGCTACCACAAAATCAACTCGATGTAAATATCCATTAAGTCCAACATTGCGCTTTGCTGTTTCGATAGCATGCTCCGAGATATCGAGTGCTGTTACCTTCTTTGCACCGTGCTTACAAGCATTTAGAGTAAAGGAACCCGTATGTGTAAAGCATTCCAATACTTCTGCTCCATCCCAGAATGGATTTTTCATTACTTTACCGCGTCTATCTACTGGGCGCTGGATTGGTTGACCCGCTTCATCCATCTTTGGTAACACATCGCGTTTTTTACCTTTTTTGTCGTAGATAGGCTCATCATCTTCGCCTATTGGTAAAAGCTTGATGCCATGTTTTTCTCCCCAACCGGTCATTAACGGAGCAATCGCTGCTCGGTTTTCACGCTGATCGTAGAAAAAACCTGTTTTCTGCCCTTCCACAATATCCACGACATATTTCAAACCGTTTTCCTCGATCTCAATCTCAGCCGGGCATTCTCCATACAAAACGCCCTTTCCTTGTTCCAATCCTTCTAGCTCTCGCACAGGCACATCATTGCGCAAATAAATGCCGGCGGGCTCAAATACTTCTATCAAAGCCATTTTAATCATATCGAGACGGATATCCATCCCCATAGATAGAACTTGCATAACCAGAACATCGTTATAACGGTCCACAATAAGACCCGGTAAAAAATCTGCCTCTCCATATATGACGCGACAAGCTCTAGGATTGTTTACAAAGCGTTCACGTGTTTCTTTTGCCTCGCGGAACCGACGAACAAAAAAGTCATAATCAATCTCTTCTTTTGGATTATAGCTCATTACACGCACGATCATCTGGGAATCAGGGTTAATATAGCCTTTTGCTAAAAAATGTCCTTGATGATTACAAATTTCTACGATATCCCCAGCTAGAAAATCTCCCTGAATCTCCAATACTTCGGATTGAAACACCCAAGGATGACCTGCTTCCAAACGCTTTTTACGATTTCGTTGCAATAATACTTTCGTCACTTCTCTATATCCTCCTAGTCATGCTTGTCTCTGTACAAGCATAGCGTATTATAAGGTACCTTCATGGGGGGAATTGAATTGTCCATGTTATATCACATCTTGTTGCCGTTTTTCATGGGACTCAGTTTCTTTTTGCTTGGACTGTACGCTATGAGAATTGGCTTTAATCAATTAGCAGGACGGCGAATGGAACTGATTATAACACGTTTTACCCGTTCAACAACACATAGTTTTTTTTCTGGTCTTTTTTCTACCTTTGTTTTGCAAAGCTCCACGGCTGTTACGGTCTTAACAATCGGGCTGACGCAAGCAGGGATTATTGGCTTCTCACAGACTATTGGAATCATTTTAGGTACCAATGTAGGTTCTACGATTACTACAGAATTAATTGCGCTACATCTCGAGGATTTTGCCGTTCCTCTGTTATTAATCGGAGTGGCTATGTGGTTACAGCCCAAGCGTAGATCAAAAGCAATAGGACTAATTATTGGGGGATTTGGCCTCATATTTCTAGGCATTGATACGATGCAAGTCATTGCCAAGCCTTTAGAAAACTCACAAACGTTCCGAACCTTATTTCTTGAAAGCAAGCACTCCCTTTGGATTGGTCTTTTGACTGGGACAGTCTTTTCAGCCTTAGTTCACAGTAGTGCTGCTACAACAGCCATTACCATGACATTAATATCCTACGGAGTCTTTTCCATGGACACAGCCATCTCCATCGTTTTAGGTGGTAACATCGGTACCTGTATCACCGCCATCATTGCTAGCATTGGAACAAATACCGCTTCCAAGCAAGTGGCTTGGTGCCACACGCTATTTAATGTAGTAGGGGGACTTGTATTCCTCCCATTTGTATCAATGCTAGCTTATTTAGCAGGATTATTGACAACCAATCCTTCTATGCAAATTGCCCATGCGCAAACGATTTTTAACTTATTATGCTCCGTAATTGCTCTCCCCTTCGCTTCTAGCATAGCCAAAGGAATTCAGTGGTTAATCCCAGAACACAAATAACCTTTATCTTCAAATCCCCTTTTCGCAAGTAAAATCACAATAAAAAGGTAAGTACGTATGGAGTTTCCCGCATAGTTACTTACCTTTTTTCACATATTTGATTCGGTTAATTGCTTCACAAATAAAACACGATGCTCATTTTTCCACCATAGTCAGTAAAAACAAAAAATGCCATCTACTTCCGTATCCTTTTTTCGATTTCAAATCCCATTTCCTGATGATAGGCTATGAAGCCTTGTTGACAGACGACGTTACGCAGCGCACAACATTGCGATTACTTTCTAACACCTTTTGAAAAAGTTGGCTCATACAAGCGTTTTCCCAGTTGATTTTTCCGTTACTCAATATGTATACCTACAAAGTGAATATAAGCTTCATCTCTATGAGTTTGAGACAAAAAACCAATTAAGAAGCCTAGCAATTCGCCATTCTTTTCAGCAATGAAGCTGAAGCTGTATGAGTAAAATGCTCAAAAAATAATTTAGGGAGCATGTCCGCCATCTGTCTACCACCCCATCACTCATTAATAAGCAGTGATACGATTGCATAATCTGAAGGATTAACGTGACGAATAACCGTTAAACACCTCGCGAGAAGAAGATTTAGTGGCATGCAAAAATACGCATAGGTAGTTCTAGTTCCATTATAGGCAAAGCTTTTGTTGCTCGATAAGTGTTAAATAAACTGCACCATGGTTAAGAAAGCAGCATCTGAATCGGGATAAAATAAATAGATGTAATAATTCCCGCTAAGATCATTGCCAAGCTAGACGCCGCAGCTTTTCGTTGACTCTGATTCATCATACCTGCTGTGCCGACTGCATGAGCGCTGGTTCCCACTGCTAATCCAATGGCCCAATCATCTGAGATGCGTCCCACACGTATGACAAGCCGATATAACAAGCTTCCCACAATACCTGTTACGGCTGTAAATAAGGCCGCTAATGCAGGTATTCCTCCAATTGTATTGGTTAATTCAACCGAGATAGGAGTCGTGACTGATTTAGAAATCATGCTACGAATCAGGGTTTGATCTCCTCCCATTATCCAAATCATGAACCATGATGAAGAAATCGCCACAATACATCCGCTAGCGACACCAGCTAAAATAGCTTTCCATAGCTCTAATACCTGTTTAAATTGTTTTGCCAATGGGATGGCTAACGCTACTGTTGCCGGCCCTAAAAAGAAAGAAATATACGAGCCCCCTTTATCATAGAGTTGCCAATCACTATTGATGAGCCACCACACTAACCACACTAAAATCGACGCTGCTATCATTGGCTGCACAAACGGATATTTTTTTGATACCATTTTAGCTACCATATAACCAGCTAGTGTTAGGAGAATCGCGATAACCTCCCACATAATCCTCAGTCCCCCCGTTCACTTTGCTGTAGAAGTACATCCTCTTTTCGTTTTTCCCAGTCACGCCATTTTTGGACCACAATTCCGGTTACCATCATGACAGCTACTGGACCTGCCACTAATGCCACAAGGATGGCAAGCGGTTTTTGCTCCAAATAATGAAAATAAGGTGTAACTCCAACGATAATAGGGACAAAAAACAAGAGCATGTTTTTGAGTAAAAAATCTGCCGCCCCTTCCACTAATCGCAATGGTACCAACTTTGTTACCAAACTCGTTGTCAAAAGTATAAGCCCAATGAGACTGCCTGGAAGAGGAATATACAGGTAATTATGAAAGATAACACCTATACCGTAAAAGGCAAACAGGATAATCCATCCGTACATTCCTACCACTCCCTTTTCTATTTGTCGTTCTTTATCATAACGCTGTTGAGCTATGGAACAAACCCTTTTTTAACACTATACGTAATTGTTCATTTTTGTAAGGGGTTTCTTAGTGCTCTGCTCTGGTGTTTGACTTTCTTTTACTGTTCCCCCTAATGACAAGGTCCACAATCGCCTATATCTTCCTGTCCTCATAAACATACAAGGTTCATTTGCCATGAAATGCGACTGGACAACAAAAGCCCAACCATTTCTGGTCGAGCTCTCATTGTTCTATATAACCTGTATTCCCAAGGTTTCCAAAGCTTTTCGTAACACACTGCGGTTGTTCTCGTAACCGGCTTGTTCGTGTAGTTCCCAAGCAGCCTCTGGCTTGAGCCATTGCACTGCATCGATTTCTTCTACCTGAACCGTTACTTGATCCGTCAACGCTTTGACTAAATAATAATGTACTTCTTTTTCGATCAAAATTTGCTGAATCGGATGCTGGTAGGTGTAGTGAACAACCTCTAGCAATGGGCCTAGTTCCCCTTGTATGCCCGTTTCCTCTTCAATTTCTCGAATAGCAGTCTGCATCAAGGTCTCGCCTAGTTCTTGCTTGCCTTTCGCAACCGTTACCTTGCCAAAACGATCCTTGATCATCAATAAGCTAATCTCTCCATCTCGTTTTCGGTAGACGACACCGCCTGCGGAGATTTCCTTCATACTGCTTTTCCTTTGCTATCCATTTCGATAGGTAGGGATTCTATCACTCGAACGAACGTTCCTTTGCAATATTCAGCATCAACCTCATCGAGACGAACCTTACAAATTTTCCCGATCATATCCTCTGTACCCTCAAACACCACGTTCAAGTAATTATCGGAATAGCCCATTAGCATACCGCTCGTTGGGTCTTCCTTATACGGACGCTCTGGAATGATCTCTAGAACATCACCGATAAACGGCTGTGCATATTCCACAGATAGCTGTTGATTTAATTCAATAAGCTTCGCTACACGTTCCTTCTTCACTTCTTCATCCACCTGATCTTCCATACGTGCAGCAGGGGTTCCTGTGCGCATAGAATACGGGAAGACGTGCAGCTCTGCAAAGCCTAGTTCTTTAATAAAATTATAACCCGCTACAAATTGCTCTTCGGTCTCACCCGGGAAACCAACAATCACATCCGTTGTGATAGCAACCCCAGGTAATGCCTTACGAACTTTATGAATACGCTCCATAAATTCTGCCGTAGTATACTTGCGACGCATGCGTTTTAATACAGCATCATCACCTGCTTGCAGTGGTACGTGCAGGTGGCGGCAAATTTTCTCGGAGCGATCAATTACTGCCACGACCTCATCCGTAATTTGACTCGCTTCAATAGAACTAATGCGAATACGTTTTAGGCCTTCTACCTTTTCCAATTCAACTAGTAATTTAGCCAGATTGTAATCCTCTAAATCCTCTCCATATCCACCTGTGTGAATACCAGTCAGAACGATCTCAAGATATCCTTCTGCTACTAGTTTTTCAGCTTGTTCAATCACGCTTTCAGGCTTACGGGAACGCATGAGACCACGTGCCCACGGAATAATACAGAAGGTACAGAAATTGTTACAGCCTTCTTGAATTTTAAGGGAAGCACGCGTACGATCGGAAAAATTCGGTACGTCAAGCTCTTCAAATTCACGGGTTTTCATGATATTTCCTACCGCGTTAATCGGTGTTCGTTCTCCGCGAATCTGTGCAACATACTCCAATAAACGATCGCGGCCTTGTGTACCTACCACGATGTCAACACCTGGAATTTCAGCAATCTCTTTTGGTGAGGTTTGTGCATAGCACCCTGTAACAGCAACAATCGCCTCAGGGTTACGACGGATAGCACGTCGAATTACTTGACGGCTTTTTTTGTCACCAGTATTTGTAACTGTACAGGTATTAATAATGTATACATCGGCTACATCCTGCTCAAAGTCTACCCGTTCATAGCCATTCTGCTTGAACAGATTCCAAATCGCTTCTGTTTCATAACTGTTTACTTTACAGCCCAATGTATGGAAAGCAACCTTATTCATTGCTCTCCTCCTTTCACTGTTACGTATGACTTATTCAAAATGATAGGAAACGGCAGCTAGCAAATACTGACTAGCTGTTTCCGTGCGTAAAATGCGGGGACCTAGCGAAACAGAATGGATACCATTTTCTTCTGCGTACTGAATTTCACTTTCAGAAAATCCACCTTCTGGTCCAATCATGACGAAAAGCGAGTCGCCAACAGACAAGTTTGACAGCACCTCGCCCAATCGTTTGGTATCTTCTTTTTCATAAGCAATAACAGCAGTTGTATAGCTTTTCGCATGTTCAACCACTTGTTTAAAGGAAAGCGGAGTTAACACCTCAGGTAAATAGGCCCGATGTGATTGCTCAGCAGCTTCTTTTACAATTTTTGACCAACGTTCCAGCTTTTTAGCTTCTTTCTTTGCATCTAGCTTAACAATGGTACGCTCTGATTGAAACGGTACAAAGGAAGTCGCTCCAAGCTCCGTTCCCTTTTGTAAAATCCACTCTAGTTTGTCCCCTTTTGGCAACCCCTGACCAATCGTTACCGATACGGGTAATTCTGTTTGTTTCGTGATATGCTCCACGATCTCAGCGCGTACTTCTTTGGGCTCCAAGGCAGAAAGACGGGCTTTAACCACCCGTCCTCTCCCATCGCTAACCAAAATATGATCGCCAATCTCTGTGCGCATAACCTTCACAATGTGGTGAACATCGTCCCCGGTAATAACCACTTGATTGTCAAAAAATTGTTGGCTATCTATAAAATAACGTTGCATCTGATTATTAACCCCATTATTCTAACGTTTTTTAGCGATAATTGCTACCCAGTCTTCCATGTAAACTGTTTCTATAACTTCCAAATTCGAGGCAGCTAATGCCTCTTTTACATCATTTTCACGCGCTCCAATAATCCCTGAAGCAATAAACGTACCGCCAGGCAATAATACACGATGAACATCATCCGTGAAACGAATAATTACTTCGGCTAAGATATTGGCAACCACAACTTCAACTTTTTCAGTAATCCCATCGAGCAGATTGTTCTGTTTCACCAAAACCTTGTCAGCCACTTTGTTAATGCTACAGTTCTCTTGAGCAGAACGAACCGCAATCTCATCTAAATCCATGGCCGTCAAGGAAGATGCGCCTAACTTAGCAGCAGCAATACTTAAAATTCCTGTACCTGTTCCCACATCATAAACGCGATCCCCTTTTTTCAGGTAGCGTTCAATCGCACGAATACACAGCACAGTAGTAGGATGTGTACCTGTACCAAAAGCCATGCCGGGGTCCATTTCGATAATAAGCTCCCCTTCTCGCTTTGGTTTGTACTCCTCCCAGATCGGTGTGATCGTGATATGTTCTGAAATGGCAACTGGCTTATAATATTTTTTCCAAGCAGATGCCCAATCATCTTCATGAACCTCGGTCATTGTAACGGTTCCTTTACCGACATCCAATCCGAAGGTCAGAAGTTCATCTACCTGTGTTTTAATTTCTTCAACGGTTTCGCCCAAATAGCTATTCACAGGGAAATAAGCTTTTACAATCACACCATCAGTTGGAAAGTCATCTGGTGAGAGGTGGTAGATTTCACCAAAAGGCGTGCTCCACTCACGGGATAAAATTTCGGGATCTTCAATGACAACGCCACCTGCTCCCGCTTCATACAAAATACTAGAGACAGCCTCAACCGCCTCTGCCGTGGTGTGAATACTAACTTCTGACCAATTCATGCTCTACCATCCCCCATCTAGCTTTCCACAACATATTATTCGCCTTATTCGCCACGTAATTTACGCTTGATTTTATCAAAGAAATTCTCTTCTGGTTGTTCATGCAGGGGTGCACCATCCTCTAGTCCCCCAAGTTCACGTAACAGCTCTTTTTGACGATCCGTTAATTTCGTAGGTGTCACTACTTTAACTTTCACGTGCTGATCGCCTCGTCCATTTCCACGTAAGTGTGGCACACCTTTTCCACGTAAGCGGAAGAAAGTGTTGGTTTGTGTTCCTGCTGGGATTTTCAGCTTCACACGTCCATCTACTGTAGGCACCTCAATTTCATCACCTAGAGCGGCTTGAGCAAAATTAATTGGCATCTCACAATAGATGTCGTTGCCGTCACGTTCGAAGAAATCATGTTTACGTACACGGAACATAACATAAACATCACCCGCTGGTCCACCATTCACACCAGCTTCACCTTCGCCTGTAATGCGCATTTGCTGTCCATCATCTACCCCAGCAGGGATGTTAATGTGGATCGTGCGTTTGACTTTATTGCGACCAGTTCCTCTGCACGTTGTACATTTTTCCTTGATCTGCTTTCCTTTACCATGACAAACAGAGCAAACACGGCGATTAACAACGCGCCCAAATGGAGTGTTTGCCTGAACTTCCTCCTGTCCAGATCCATTACATCTTGAGCAGGTTTCTACCTTTGTACCAGGTTTGGCTCCACTGCCGTGACACGTATCGCATTCTACTTCACGTTGAATCTCAATGTCTCTTTCTTTGCCAAATACAGCATCCAAGAAGTCAATGTTGATCGCATACTCCAAGTCAGCCCCACGGCGCGGTGCATTTGGATTAGCACGACGTCCGCCGCCACCAAAGAACATGTCAAAGATATCACCAAAGCCGCCCATACCAGAAGCATCAAAGCCCCCGCCAAAGCCTTGGTTCGGGTCCTGATGCCCAAAACGATCGTATTGGGCACGTTTTTGGTCATCGGAGAGTACATCATATGCATCTTTGACTTCTTTAAATTTCTGTTCAGCATCTGCCTCTTTATTAACGTCCGGATGATACTGTCTTGCCAACTTGCGATATGCCTTTTTTATATCATCTGCACTGGCGTCTTTTCCAAGTCCCAGCACCTCATAATAATCTCGTTTCATACTTGTCTATCACTCCCGTATCCAAGACAATCAAAGATAATCTTAGCATGTATACTTTCAAGCTTCAATAGAATCCCCATTCCATAAAGGAAAAGAGTCAAAGTCAACATTGTGTGACTTTGACTCCTCTTACAATCATTGTATTTATTCTTATTGTTTCTTTTCTTCGTCAACTACTTCATAGTCAGCATCTACTACGTTGTCTTTTCCTGCTTGATCTGCACCTTCACCGTTCGCATTTTGAGCTGCTTGTTGTGCTTGTGCTGCTTGCTCATACAATTTAACAGACAATTGTTGAACGATTCCAGAAAGCTCTTCCTTCGCAGCTTTAATCTCGTCGATGTTACCGCCTTCTAGAGCTTTTTTCGTTTTATCCTTCGCTTCGTTAGCTTTATCGATCTCAGCTTGCTCTACTTTACCTTCAAGGTCTTTTAGTGTTTTCTCAGTAGTAAATACTAACTGATCTGCTTCGTTGCGAATTTCTACTTCTTCTTTGCGTTTCTTATCTGCTTCGGAGTTTAGTTCCGCTTCTTTTACCATGCGGTCGATTTCCTCGTCAGACAGACCGGAGTTAGAAGTGATTGTGATTGCTTGTTCTTTACCTGTTCCCAAATCTTTAGCTCGAACGTTTACGATACCGTTAGCATCAATGTCGAAGCTAACCTCTACTTGTGGAACACCACGTGGTGCTGGTGGGATATCACTCAATTGGAAACGGCCCAACGTTTTGTTGTCTGCTGCCATTTGACGCTCCCCTTGCAGAACATGGATATCAACCGCTGTTTGGTTGTCCGCTGCTGTAGAGAACACTTGAGATTTACTTGTTGGGATCGTTGTGTTGCGATCGATCAACTTCGTGAATACTCCACCCAATGTTTCAATACCAAGAGAAAGTGGTGTTACGTCAAGAAGTACTACGTCTTTAACATCACCAGTTAACACGCCCGCTTGAACAGCAGCACCAAGGGCTACTACTTCGTCTGGGTTTACACCTTTATGAGGTTCTTGGCCAATGAATTTCTTGATTGCTTCTTGTACCGCTGGGATACGAGTAGAACCACCAACAAGAAGAACGCGGTCAATTTGGTTTGGAGAAAGACCAGCATCGGATAGAGCTTGACGAGTAGGACCCATAGTACGCTCTACCAAACCAGCAGAAATCTCTTCAAATTTCGCACGGGACAAACTAATCTCCATATGCTTAGGACCAGAAGCATCTGCTGTGATAAACGGTAAAGAGATCGTTGTAGTAACAACGCCGGACAAATCTTTTTTCGCTTTCTCAGCCGCATCTTTCAAACGTTGCATAGCCATGCGATCTTGAGCTAGGTCAATGCCATTTTCTTTCTTAAATTCAGCTACCAAATAATCCATGATCACTTGGTCAAAGTCGTCTCCACCTAGTTTGTTATCTCCAGAAGTAGCTTTTACTTCAAAGAAACCTTCAGACAACTCAAGGATAGATACGTCGAATGTACCGCCGCCCAAGTCATAAACTAGGATTGTTTGGTCTTCATTTTTCTCTAAACCATAAGCAAGTGCCGCTGCTGTAGGCTCGTTGACAATGCGCAAAACTTCCAAACCAGCGATGCGTCCTGCATCTTTAGTAGCTTGGCGTTGGCTGTCATTGAAATAAGCAGGAACTGTGATAACTGCTTGAGTCACCGGTTGTCCTAGATATGATTCTGCATCTGCTTTAAGCTTTTGCAGAATCATTGCGGAAACCTCTTGAGGTGTATAATCTTTACCTTCTAATGTTTCTTTATGGTTTGTACCCATCCAACGTTTGATGGAGATAACCGTATTATCAGCGTTTGTAATTGCTTGGCGTTTTGCTGTTTCACCAACAATGCGCTCTCCGTTTTTGAAAGCAACTACAGAAGGTGTTGTACGGTTTCCTTCAGCATTGGCAATAACGATAGGCTCGTTACCTTCCATAACCGCTACACAAGAGTTAGTTGTACCAAGGTCAATACCAATTACACGACTCATAAATCTTTTCCTCCTCGATTATCTACAATATGTGAATGATTCTTGGGCTAAAACATCTTCATTTACGCGTTTACTTTAACCATTGCAGGACGGATAACACGGTCCTTGAATTGATAACCCTTTTGTAATTCTTCTACGACAACATTTGCTTTGTATTTAGAATCTTCCACTTGCATCACAGCCTGATGTACATGTGGATCAAACGCATGACCAACTGATTCAATAGCTTGTAGGCCTTCTTGCTCGAATACCTGCATTACCTGGCGGTACACCATTTGCACCCCTTGTAAAATACTTTCAGTAGTAGCAGTATTAGGATCAACAGCAAGAGCGCGTTCAAAGTTATCAAGCGCTGGCAGTAAGGATTCCACTACCTTTTGAGAGGCATATTTTTGTAAATCCTCTTGCTCTTTACGTGAGCGACGACGCATATTATCCATATCTGCCAAGTTGCGTAGCAAACGGTTTTCTTGCTCTTGCAATTGAGCCTGAAGACGCTCCACTTCCATTGCTAGGTCAGTTGTTTCACCTGTTTCTGTTGCCTCAGTTTCAGCTTGCTCATTTTGCTCAGCTTGGTCTTGAGCCATTTCTTCTTGCTCAAGTTCAACCTTTGCTTTCTCTTCGCTCAATCTGATTACCTCCTCTTGTGTGACTAATAATCTATGTAAGCGAGCAACTGTAACCCGCCCGCCTTGTTCGTCATGAATCCTCTTGCTCCTCTGAAGATCGTCCTTCTATCTGTGCAGTTAACATCCGCGACAATCCCAAAGCAATGAAATCCAGGACAGCAATCACTTTACCATACTCCATACGCGTAGGTCCAAGTATACCAATAGTACCTACAGGCTTACCGTTAAAGGAATAATTGGTCGTAACGATGCTACAATTCTTCATGGCATCAAGATGATTTTCATGACCAATGCGTATCTGCAATCCCTTCTCATTGGTTTCGAACAGATGCGTCATTTGGTCACTGCGTTCAAACAGCTCTAAAATCTCTTTGACTTTTTCTACATCCTGAAACTCTGGCTGCTCCATGAACTTAGTAGTTCCTCGCAGCAACAAACGATCAGATGAATCACTTTCAATAGCATTACTAATCATAGTTAGCATCTCTTCATAATGATTCACATGACGCTTCAACTCATCAGATACTTCTTGATACAAGCGTTGGCGCAATTGCCATAATGGTGTATCTTGCAATCTTGTGTTTAAAACATTAACCAATTTCTCCATATCGCTCGGTGATAGTCCCGTCGGCAAATCAATACGCTTATTTTCTACACGCCCTGTTTGAGTTACAATAATCGCTACAGCTTGTGTGTCACTCAAAGGGATAATTTGCAGATGTTTCAAGCGATGTTCAAAGATTTCTGGTCCAAGAACAACTGCCGTATAGTTAGTCAATTGGGATAAGACCGATGCTGTCTGTTCCACGGCATTTTCAAAATGCAAGATCCGATCAGCAAACATTTGCTTCCAAGTGCTTACATCTACATTATTCTTCAACAAATTAGGCTCCACTATGTGGTCCACGTAGAAGCGATAGCCTTTCGTGGAAGGAACACGTCCCGCAGAGGTATGCGGCTGCTCCAAATAACCCAAATCCTCCAAATCAGACATTTCATTGCGGATCGTAGCCGAACTGAAGGTGATTTCAGGCCGTTTTGAAATGGTTCTGGAGCCAACGGGTTCTGCCGAATGAATATAATTTTCAATAATAGCTTGCAAAATAAGCTTTTGTCGCTCCGTTAGCATATCTAAACGCCCTCCTTCTAACATGTTTGGCTATGTCGATTGGCAACTTCTGGTTTGGTTTTGTTAGCACTCAGATCAAGCGAGTGCTAACGGATACTATTAACTTATCAAGTGACAGATGATTTGTCAACTTCTCTCCTATGAAAAATGCAAAAAAATAGGAGAAAAAAAGCACTTTTTTCGGGTTTCTCCGCATAAAAGTGCTTCCTGATGTCATTTTCTAAAATTTGATACCTTGTCTCTTCTCTTCCTACTTCATTCATATGATATTCCATCTATACGTGTAAAAAAGCAGCAAACACTTCGTTGCCAAGTGGTAAGCCCTTTGGTGTTAGACGTACATGCTGGTCTACGATTTCTATCATTCCCTTTTGAAGTTCCTGCTGTAATGTTTCTCCAAATTCTTCTTGGACGGTTCGACCAAAGCGATTAGCAAAGCTCTCCATATCTACTCCTTCACGCAAACGTAAGCCCAGAATCATTTGCTCCTCCATTGCTTCCTTCTGCGTTACCTCAAATTCCTCTACACGCGGAGAGCCTTCCATCGCCATTCGTGTGTACACAGCTAGCGGACCGGCATTAACATGTCTTTTTCCATTTATATATCCATGCGCTCCAGCCCCAATACCATAATAATCCTGGTTTAACCAATAGGTCTTATTATGCTTGCTCTGTTTACCCGGCTTGGCAAAATTACTAATCTCGTACATGGACATCCCGTTTTTCTCAAGTGTTTCTATTAAAAGAAGATACATCTCTAGCTCAGTGTCCTCTGTCGGTAGTGGTAATTGATCTTTTTGATACAGAGTATGAAATAAGGTATTCTCCTCTACTTTTAAACCGTAGGAGGATAAGTGCGTGATTGGTAGTTCCATGGCTTTTTGCAAGCTTTGAGCAAACATCTCCATGGTCTGATCCGGCAGACCAAACATTAAATCAATTGAGATGTTGTCAAACCCAGCTTGAATCGCATTATTCACACTTTGATAAACCTCATCTACATCATGAATACGGCCAATCCGTTTTAATAAATCACTTTGGAATGATTGGACACCAAAACTAATTCGATTTACTCCAGATGACCTCATCAGCCTCAGTTTCTTCAGATCAGTAGTACCTGGATTTGCTTCCATGGTCCATTCCAGATCAGCACTAAAATAAGGAGCCAGATTTTCATTTATCATATGCAAAAATAGCGCCATTTGCTCCTGATCTAAATACGTTGGAGTGCCTCCCCCAACAAAGATTGTCTCTATCTTTTCAGGAGGATTTTGCTGGAACGTTAACGTCATTTCCCGGCGTAAAGCTTCTAAGTAATCCCAGACCAACTGAGGATTATTGGTAACAAAAGAATTAAAATCACAATAGTAACATTTATTAGTACAAAAAGGGATGTGGATATATACAGCATTTGGGGACATCTCTACCCCTCCTTGTTTACGAAATTGGGCCTAACAAAGCGAAGACCTGACAGCCATAATGGTGTCAGGCCACGACTCTAAGATATCAACTATGCATAGAACAGCCTTCATGCTTTTCGTTGCCATAGAGCATTTACCTGTATCAAAACTGTATTCTGTTTAACCTACAAACATTGATAAAGCAATGTTTTAGGGTTGCTAGAACATCATAATGTATTCTTATCTATCACGTCAACTCGCCTTCATCCTCTAAGTATGACGGGGGTCACGATAGGTAGATGTAAGAAAATCTATTCAACAAAGGGGCTTATTATAATAGAAACAATATAATAACTAAAGTCTACGATAATAAAGGGCCGTGTATATTTGGATACTTGCTAATTTTTGCATACATACGTAGAGATGTTCTTGTTTCCCCTTCTTGCTTTGCAACTTTTGCCGTAACCATATGATTGATATAGAACAGGCTGTTCTAAGCGGTGAAGTTCTCTTTCACGATACCATTTCATCCTTACTTGTAATTGAGCATAGTTCCGTATATGTAACTCCTCCATAACTTCTTTTACTGGAACACCTGCTAGTCTAAGCTCAATTGCCTTCGTCTCACACATTATGGGGTCAACCCAATTTTAGAGGGCTTTTTACTTTTTAGGAACTTTTGAGAGATAGATCGATGAATGATTCCAAGGAATTCATTACGGATTAACGATGTTATCTTTGTTCCGGGACTTGCCGTTTGCGGAACTTTTACCGATGTCCAAGCAAATCCCTCCTGTCCAACATATTTTAACTAGCAGATGTGAGGAGGTGATTTTTATGGTACGTATTCTCGATTATAATGCAACTCAGCCACTTGATCGTTTCGACGTAGCACAGTCATTTACTATCAATAGCACGCCAAATAGAACTGACTTAGCAAACATTAAAATTAGAATACCCCATTCCTGTGCTGTGCCTAATCGCGTGGAATTAGTAGCAACTGTTGGTGTTCGGGGCATTACTAATATCTCTCAGATCCTTTTTAGAATCTTCCGTGACGGAATAGAGATTTTTAATACACTAGTAGGTATTGAGTCAACTGATTCTGAACAAGACTATGTCGTTACATTTCAGGCGATTGATAGTAATGTAAGATCGGGTTGTCATGTTTACAGTTTGACTGCAGAAAACCTGGCTCCAGATACTAGAGCGGATGTAGTTGGCCCCATTTCTTTTAGTGGGCTAGCTATACAGACGAGGCATTAATTTGGATTTTTCGCACCCGTGTAGGGTGCTTTTTTATTTACATGCCAAAAGTATCAAGGGTTCATTGCATTTAATTACATTTAATCGCATGAAATCTAATCGTTTGAAGCTAAATAAACTGACGCCTAGTGAATTTAGACGTCAGTTAACTACCTAACTGCCAGAGCTTTCCTTACAGTCTACAAAACAGGGGCTTGACCAAATTGAGAGAAGGTTTAACTTTTTGCAGGTTTTTCAAGTTGCGCTACAAAAATTCAGCAACGAGGACTTTGTACTCTTCCCGAATTAACTTGATGTCCCTCAAGTTTTGATCTTCATTCTATGGAAATCATTTCTTCAAAACATGGGTTATCATCTTCGCAAATTAATAACATAAAAACAAACAGAGATGATCCTGGGCATTGATTAAAACGCTGTAAGTGGCGTTTTTTTGAAATCTTTAATTTATTGTGGTTTTTTTGAGCGTTTTGATTACCCGATCAATCATAGGGAAGATTGAGAGGTCAGTCTGTTATTAACTGAAATATTATTTTTTTACAGCATGGATGTAATGAATCGTTTCGAATGCAGACAAATAGTCTGTACGATTACGAAAAAATTGATTATTAATAGTAACTGGTGATAAATGTTCATAAATGAGAAAACCTGAGTTTTCTAACATTTTCTCCATTTCATCATAAGAAAAACATGATTTCATTGGCTCACCACTAGCTGAAGCCATTTGAACCATATTTTGAACTCTATTAGACATTCCTTTTTCTTCAAAAAGTTTGTCGTCTGCATAATCAACTTCAAATATTTCTGAGCTGTCGTTTAATTCTGGGTATAGGAAACAAAAGGTATCTAATCCAGTTCCTAGAATGACATACTGTTTGTATCCGTACCACGATAGACTTTCGTATATTCGAACGAATCATGAATGAGGCTAAAATAATCCCCCACCATTTTACCACTTCGGTGGCTATAGGGTGGGGGAAGTGAATTTTTGGTATTAACACAAATCGTAAAACCCTTTATTTATCAGCTATTACTTATCATCCATACGTAAAACAGCCATAAATGCTTCTTGTGGCACTTCTACGGAACCTACCGCTTTCATGCGCTTTTTACCTTCTTTTTGCTTCTCTAATAGCTTCCGTTTACGGGAAATATCCCCCCCGTAACATTTTGCCAATACATTTTTACGCATTGCGCTTATCGTTTCACGCGCTACGATTTTTTGACCGATAGCTGCTTGAATTGGCACCTCAAATTGCTGACGAGGAATTAATTTTCTTAGCTTCTCACAAATCACTTTGCCACGAGGATAAGCTGTATCCGTGTGTACGATAAAGGACAGGGCATCGACAATCTCGCCATTTAGGAGAATATCCATTTTCACTAGCTTAGATGGTTTATAGCCTGCCATTTCGTAATCAAAGGAAGCATATCCTTTTGTGCCTGATTTCAACATATCGAAGAAATCATATACGATCTCAGACAATGGCATATCATATTTCAATTGAACACGATTTTCGCCTAGATATTGCATATCAAGGAAATCACCGCGCTTGCCTTGGCAGAGCTGCATAACATCTCCAACATAATCCTTTGGCACCATGACGGTAGAGGTTACATATGGCTCTTCAATTAGCTCGATTTTTTGTATCTCAGGCATTTTGGATGGGTTATCAATTTCAATAACCTCACCATTGGTTTGTGTAATGCGATAAATTACACTCGGCGCTGTAGTAATCAGATCAATATTGAATTCACGTTCAATACGCTCCTGAATGATTTCCATGTGTAAAAGTCCTAGGAAACCACAACGGAAACCGAATCCAAGCGCTTGCGATGTTTCTGGTTCAAATTGCAAAGAAGCATCATTAAGCTGCAATTTATCAAGAGCATCACGTAGATCGTTGTAATCACTGGTATCAATTGGATATAATCCACAAAATACCATGGAATTAATTTTACGATAACCAGGCAGTGCTTCCGTAGCCGGACGACTGGCGTCTGTAATCGTATCACCGACTCTAGTATCCCCAACGGTCTTAATAGAAGCGGCTACGTATCCTACATCCCCCACCGTCAATTCATCCACTGGAGTCTGACGAGGCGTAGAGGTACCTACTTCCGTAACCTCAAACGTCTTGTTGGTTGCCATCATCTTAATTTTCATACCTTTTTTCAAGGTACCATTGACGATACGCACAGAAGCAATAACACCTCGATACGCATCAAAATAAGAGTCAAAAATTAGGGCTTGCAATGGAGCCTCAGGGTCTCCTGTTGGAGCCGGTACTTTTTGTACCACAGCTTCCAGCACATCTTTAATACCAATTCCCGATTTTGCAGAAGTAAGAACAGCGTCGCTCGTATCTAGACCGATAACGTCCTCTACCTCTTGTTTCACACGATCCGGTTCCGCACTTGGCAAATCAATCTTATTAATGATTGGAATGATTTCCAGATTGTTATCAAGAGCCAGGTACACGTTTGCTAGAGTCTGTGCTTCAATACCTTGCGCTGCATCCACGACTAGCAGCGCTCCTTCACAAGCCGCCAAACTACGTGATACTTCATAGGTGAAGTCGACGTGTCCTGGTGTGTCGATCAAGTGAAGAATATACTCCTCGCCATCGTCTGCTTTATAGTTCAGGCGAACAGCGTTTAATTTAATCGTAATGCCACGCTCTCTTTCCAAATCCATCGTATCAAGGAACTGCGCTTCCATCTCACGAGCAGTCAAAGCTCCTGTCAGTTCAAGAATACGGTCTGCCAGGGTAGATTTCCCATGGTCAATATGAGCGATGATAGAGAAATTGCGAATTTTTTTCTGCCTTTCCAGACGATCCATTTCTTCGTTCCCTCCCACGGATAGAATGATCTGCTCATTCGTATCCGCTAAAAAATACACTAAGATTAATAATAGCAAAAAGGTAGTATTTGAGCAAGAAATGGCTATTGATAAACGCGCCTATTTCGATTCTCGCTCCCTCTTCTATTGAACTTGTGATACATTGAATGCAACAGCATCCCACTTTTAATACGTGCAAAGCTATTGGCCGACTGTGAATTGTTCATGAAGGAGAGATATTTTATGTTCTTGTTAGACCGATTGATTTACGTAACGAACCGGCCCGATGAAATTAACCAAATCATAACACAGGAGCGGGGCTATACTTGTATTGCTACTGGCCAATCCTTCCCTGGGATTGCTACTCGTCTTTATCCGTTAGCAGGCGGTGGTTTTCTTGAGGTTGCTTACATAGAAGATGAATCCCGTGTGCCAGAGTCAGAATCTGGTCTAGCGCTGCAAGCCTTCATCCAAAAACACCAAGAAGGTTATTATAGCTTAGTCTTAGAGACCGATGATATGAATCACGTGGAAACCATTTTACAACAAGAAGGATACCCCATTCATTTTTCTGGTACACAGCAAATTGCTCTTCCCTCAGGGGAACCGATGATGATGCGTATGCTTGGCACTCACGAACATCTGCCTTGGTTTGTTCAATACGAAAAAACCACTGTACCACGCCCCGGCTATCCCCAAGCAGCCATCATCCGCACAGCATCATTGGTAGCGGACGTGCAATTGCTGGAAAAATTGATTGGCTTTTCAGCAACCTTGGGACAATATCTGGATATGCATACAGCTTTTCTTCCGCTAGCAAATGCATCCTTACGCTTGGAGTCAGCAGATGCTAACAGCTTTAGTTATTTTGAGCCAAAAGGACTACTCCTAGATGATACCAAATATGTGTAAGACTCTGACTCTAGTTTTAAAAAAGCTTTAGTTGGATGCACTCTTCTTAGCTCTTTATGCAGATCATAAGGAATTGGCTTCTTCATTTCTATTAGATACAGACTCGGTGCTAGCCGAGTTTTTTATTTACCAAAGAGATACTTCAGCACCCGCTTCTCTCCCCTGCACTCTACTGCCCTATCGAACAAATTACCCAGTTATTATTGTTTACAAACAAGTCCTGTATGCTTTTGCGTCTCAAATCTCGATTGGCTCCCTTTCATTCGAATATTACGGAGTTTAACAGAGTTAAGGTATCCTTATTCCTGCATGGTTACATGATCAAGCACCAATTTCATTAAGGTAGCATATGGTAAAATTGTTGCACTCGGGCAAATGTTTGTGATAAAGTTGACCTCAGGAAACTTTTTGGCATAAATATAAAAAACTTGTAGGAGGACAACTATGCAACTATTGAAAAAACAGCGTTGGTTTTCATTCCTTAGCGCTTCCGTCTTAGCCTTATCACTTATGCTGACAGGCTGCGGACAACAAGCGACTAGCGGTGATACACAAAAACCACAACACGAAGGAACATGGAAAATCACCACCACTACTGGTATGGTCGCAGATATTGTAGCAAAGGTCGGTGGAGATCAAGTAGAGGTTACTCAATTAATGGGTGCTGGTGTAGACCCCCATTTATACAAAGCATCTCAAGGGGATATCAAACGAATTGAGAATGCCGACATTGTCTTTTATTCCGGTCTTCATCTTGAAGGAAAAATGGTTGATATATTCGAACAAATGAGCAAAAAAAAGCCAGTTATTGCAGTGACAAAACAAATTCCGAAAGAATTATTACACGCAGATCCTGAGTCACCAGATCAGCCAGATCCACATGTTTGGTTCGACGTATCCCTGTGGATGAAAGCTGTAGAGCAAGTTCGCGACTCCTTATCTGAAATTGATACCCTACATAGAGATCTATATCACACAAATGCGACAAACTATTTAAAACAATTGCAAGAATTGCACGATTATGCCAAACAACAAGTTGCAACTGTTCCTAAAGAGCAACGTGTCCTAGTTACCGCTCATGATGCTTTTGCTTATTTTGGTAAGGCATATGATATTGAAGTTGTAGGCCTGCAAGGGATTAGTACAGCTTCTGAATATGGCTTAAAGGATGTCCAGAACCTGGTAACTACCCTTGTTGATCGAAAAATCAAAGCTGTCTTCGTAGAATCCTCAGTACCAAAGCGCTCGATTGAAGCCGTAGTTGAAGGGGCTTCTGCCAAAAACCACAACGTTGTCATCGGCGGGGAGTTATTCTCTGATGCAATGGGCACGCCAGGCACGCCTGAGGGGAACTATATCGGTATGGTAAAGCATAATGTAGATACAATTGTCTCTGCTCTCAAATAAAAAAGGAGGGTCCTAAATGAATCCCGTTACATCATACGAACCACTCTCCGTCAGCGATTTGACGGTTGCCTATCAGAAAAAACCAGTCCTTCGAAATGTCACACTTACCATTCCTGAAGGCAAATTAATCGGAATTATTGGACCCAATGGTGCAGGGAAATCAACGTTTATCAAAGCCATTCAAGGGCTCATCCCTGCTGCCTCTGGTCAAGTCCACATCTATGGAAAACCCTATCGCGAGCAACGCAAGCTAGTAGGCTATGTCCCACAGCGTGAAACCGTTGACTGGGACTTCCCCACAGATGCTCTTGATGTTGTCCTAATGGGGCGTTACGGACGTCTTGGCTGGTTCCGTAGGCCTGGCAAAACCGATAAGGAATGGGCCATGGAATGCCTGCGTAAAGTAGGGATGGCTGATTTTGCTGATCGTCAAATCAGCCAGCTTTCGGGTGGACAACAACAGCGTGTCTTCCTAGCGCGTGCTTTGGCTCAGGAGGCTCAAATCTATTTCATGGATGAACCCTTTGCCGGTGTTGATGCTGCTACGGAGAAAGCAATCATTCTCCTTTTGAACGAATTAAAGGAACAAAATAAAACGGTGTTGGTCGTTCACCACGATCTTCAAACCGTTACGGAATATTTTGATTGGGTTGTCATGATTAATAAGCGAATGATCGTAAACGGTCCAACAGAAGAAACCTTTACCACAGAGAATTTACAAAAAACCTATGGAGGCCGCTTACAAATCTTAGGTGATCGGCTGGCCCTATCCACAGACAGGTCCAAGCAGGAGGGGTCAAAATGAGTTGGTGGCAGGCTTTGCTAGATCCTAACACACAATGGGTTCTAGCTGGTTGCATTCTACTTGGAATCAGTAGCGGGGTACTCGGTTGCTTTGCCTTTCTCCGCGGTCGTTCATTGATGGGTGATGCCCTCGCTCATGCAGCATTACCTGGCGTTTGTCTAGTCTTTTTACTTACTGGCTCAAAATCAGTTGGCTTATTTTTACTTGGGGCAGTCCTATCCGGGCTGGTTGCTACTTACTTTATCAGTATGATTTCGCGCCACTCACGAATTAAAGAAGATACTGCCCTTGCGCTTATTTTATCCGTGTTCTTTGGAATCGGAATCGTCTTGCTTACTTATATCCAGCATAGCTCCAGTGGAAATCAAAGCGGTCTGGATAAATTCTTGTTTGGTCAAGCTGCTTCTTTAGTTGGTAACGACGTCAATACAATGGTTGTTGTAGGAGCTATTTTAATTTTGTTAACAAGCTTATTGTTTAAAGAATTTAAACTGCTCTCGTTTGACGCTGGATTTGGTCGCGGTTTGGGATTGCCTATGGGAATGCTGGATGGGTTATTAATGGTCATGCTACTGATGTCTGTGGTAATTGGTCTGCAAGCGGTAGGAGTTGTGCTAATGGCAGCCATGCTGATTACCCCAGCAGTTACAGCCCGTTATTGGACGAATAAACTAGGGTCAATGGTTATACTCTCCGGTGTATTTGGAGCCTTGAGCGGAGCATTTGGAACATTGCTTAGCACACAGGTTCAAAATTTACCAACTGGTCCCATTATTGTACTGGGTGCCACAGCTTTATTTTTGTTTTCACTCATTTTTTCACCAAGTCGTGGTGTCTTGTTTAAACTCATTCGTTTTTTACGTTTGCGAAATCAGGTTTTGCAACAAGATGTCTTGCGCTCCCTATATGAATGTATGGAACACGAGATTAAACAACAGCGTATATCCCATAATCTGTATATACCTGTGAATCGGCTTAGTCAAAAAAGTGGAAAAGCACATGCTACTGTAGTCAAAGCCTTATCTAGCTTGCAAAAGAAGGGCTGGGTTGCCTTTGACAAAAGCCGTCTGGAGCATTGGACATTCACGAAAACAGGTGTAGAAAAAGCACACGATCTCATTTTGAATCAACGCCTGTGGGATTTGTTCCTCATGAATGAACAAAAGTATCAGGGCTATGGTGTTGATCAAAATGAAGAGCTAATTGTACATCAGCTAACCAAACCACAACTGAAACAAATGTTGGCTGAGCTAGAACACTATGATATGACGCCTTTACTTCTCGGACATATGTCCCCCCCTACTTCCAGAAAGAAATCGGAACAGGGAGGTGTTCCCGTATGAACAGCTTTTGGATTATTTTAACCGGATCATTGGTAGCCGCTACATGCGGCTTCCTCGGTTGTTTTCTCATTTTAAGACGAATGGCTATGCTAGGTGATGCGATAAGTCATGCGATTCTACCTGGTATTGCCCTAGCTTTTCTCATTACGAATAGTCGGGAAACGTTGCCTATGCTAATCGGTGCCGGAGCATTTGGTCTGCTTACTGTCTTTTTGATTCAGCTTTTTCGAAACAGTGGTGTTAAATCAGATGCAGCCATCGGGGTAACCTTTACCGCTCTATTTTCTATTGGGGTTGTGATCATCTCTTTGTTCAGCTCACAAGTAGATTTAGATTTGGATTGTGTACTATATGGAGAAATCGCTTATGTACCGTGGGATACACTTACTATCGGTGATCTGGATTTGGGGCCAAGAGCAGTCTGGGGAATTGGCATCGTCTTCTTGGTCAGTCTGTTGGTTATCTCGCTCTTTTATAAGCAATTTAAGCTCTGCACATTCGATCCTGCAATGGCGGCTGCTATTGGCATTCCAGTCGCTTTATTCCACTATCTTCTAATGGGGCTGGTCTCTATGGCAACTGTCGCCTCTTTTGAAAGTGTTGGCGCTATTCTGGTTGTTGCTATGTTGGTTGTACCTGGAGCGACTGCCTACCTGCTGACAGACCGTCTACCTGTCATGCTAGGGTTAAGCATGCTGATCGGTGTCCTATGCTCTGCACTCGGTTATGCTTTGGCAACCTGGTTAGATAGCTCCATCGCTGGCGCCATGACAGTTATCGCGGGGCTATTATTCGCCCTAGCTTTTATATTCTCACCGCGTTATGGTCTTATTTCTAAGCTGCTTGCTCGTCGCAGCTTACGTGTATCTGAGCAGGAATAGTTACGTTGGCTTGCAACTCTAACAGCAAAGCCTCTCTCTTGGGTTAGATAAGAGAGAGGCTTTTATTTTGCAAAGGGTAATCCTTCAGCTAATACCTTAAATTTAACAATACATCGCGAATGGCCTGATCTTTCATAACGGTATCTCGATATCTTTGGGTAATTTCGGTTAAGGCAACATCATGATAGAAAAACTCAGTAAAGAATTTCAATAAAGGACGCGAGCCTGTGCGAATAGCTTGCCACTTACTCTCTTCTATCCCGGCAAAAAGCAATTCCTGTTCATCAACAATAAGGATGCGACTTCTCTCTAAGCTCGCGTGCTGTACATCAGGAATTAAGGTAGACACTGTAGGAATCGCGGTTGGAAATTCACCAATCACATGAATATTAACGGTAATTCCCTCAGCGTATTTTTGCTCTAAAATGGGGAGAAAAGCAGCTAAATCATCAGCCCATCCCGAAATAAAAATCGATTGACTGGATTGCAGAAGCAAATCCTTTAGCAAGGCTTGGATCGAATGGTTATCTCTTAAGGTCCATACTCGATCATCCTTGGGAGCTTCTTTTTTTTGCGTGCTTCTTAATTTTTGAACATTCGTTTCAAAATCAGCTTTTAGTTTTTCAATGATCGATTCAATAGGAAGAGCGGTATACAGTCGCTTTTTTTCAACGGTCGTTTCAAGAATCATCCCTTTTTCGGACAAGCGATGAAGGACTTCATATACCTTTGAACGCGGAACACCTGACCCCTTGACGATACCTGTGGCATCTAATGGCTGATCAACGGTTATCAGCGCTTGATAAACTTGACTTTCATATTGTGTAAAGCCGAATTGTTGAAGCATTGTCTTTGACCCCTTGCTTAACCATTTAGTAGGTAGTAGTACCATCATAGCATATTCTCTGGTTTATGATGTATGATGAAATTTACACTTGTTTTCTCCTGCATAAAAAGTTACTATTGCAGTGGTAACTTTTTAGAGAGAAAGGTTGTTAGGACATGAATAGAAGAGTTTATTTGCTAACCATTGTCTCTTTTGTAGTAGGGATGGTTGAATTGATTATAGGTGGGATTCTAGATTTAGTAGCCACTGATCTGGGAGTGAGTCTTGGTAAAGCAGGATTTCTGATTACAATGTTTTCCCTTGTATTTGCTATCTCAGCTCCCATTCTATTAACATTAACCGCAGGCATAGAACGAAAGCGGTTAACGATGCTTTCTTTATTCGTATTTTTGATCGGTAACGTAATAGCAGTCATCAGTCCATCGTATACGATGCTGTTACTTGCACGTATCATCTCGGCTGCAAGTGGCTCTTTACTGGTTGTTTTATGTGTTACAATCGCATCAAGCCTCGTGGCTATCCCATACCGTGCCCGAGCAATCGGAGTTGTTTTTATGGGAATCAGCGCCTCTCTTGTGCTTGGAGTACCCATTGGATTACTAATAGGTAATTCCTTTGGTTGGCGAGCTCCGTTTATCCTAATCTCAATTTTGACCGTACTTTCGATGACAGGTGTTCATTTCTTTATGGATCGAATTGAGCCGAAGCCTGCCATTCCGGTTTGGAAGCAGTTAGGTACATTGAAAAATCGTAGCGTATTATTTATTCAATTGACATCATTTTTATTTTTAGCCGGTCATTTAACGTTATATGCTTATCTAACACCATTTTTAAAAATGAAGCTAGGACTAGATGGAACCTGGGTAAGCATTATCTATGTTATTTTTGGTATTGCTGCCGTATTTGGCGGAGGCTTTGGAGGCTTTCTATCAGATCGCTTTGGGACAAAACGTACCATTCTATCTGTTATTTCGATCTTTGCTTTGACAATCTTTATGATTCCCTACACTACCTTTGCTTTACCGCTATTCCTTGTAGTGATGATTATCTGGAGTATGTTAAGCTGGGCGATCACCCCTGCATTACAAAGCTATTTAATTGAATCTGCTCCAGAATCCTCTGACATTCAACAAAGCTTAAACAATTCTGCTCTTCACTTTGGGATTGCTTTTGGCTCCTTAATTGGCGGAATCGTTATTGAGAGAGCCTCCATTGATTGGAATGCTACTGTGGGTGGGCTTATCATTATGCTAGCTTTAGGATCTGCTGTCTTCTCGATGGCTAAGCCTAGCCGTGTTACGTTATCGTTATCTAGAAAATAAAAGAAGAGGTACAGATGATGGAAACAGAATTGCTTGCCATTTTTGACGAGTCTCACAATCATCTAGGTTCAGCTTCACGTGCAGAGGTTCATCGCAAGGGCCTTTGGCACGAGACGTTTCATTGTTGGTTTATTAGTAATGAAAATGGGACTGATTATATTCATTTTCAAATCAGGAGTGAGCAGAAAAAGGACTTCCCTTCTCTGTTGGATATTACAGCCGCCGGTCATTTGCTTGCTCATGAAACGATTTATGATGGAATCAGAGAAATAGAAGAAGAATTAGGCATACGTGTTTCTTTCCATGATTTAGTATCATCAGGAGTCATCAAAAACTGCATTATCCAAAAAGGATTTATTGATAGAGAATTAAGTCACGTATTTCTTTACCAAAGTAAACATGCGATAAGTGATTATACACTCCAGCCAGAAGAGGTTTCTGGTATAGTAAAAGCTGAATTTGCTGGATTTTGCGAGCTTTGGTTACATGACAAACAGGAGCTGCTTGTTGAGGGCTTCGAAAGGAATACCAAAGGGGAAAGGATTTCGCTTATCAGGGTGGTGGGCAAACACGATTTCGTTCCTCATGAGCAGGCTTATTTTGAAGGTATCATTCACTCTATAACAGAGTATCTTTCTAAAAGAAATTAGGAATCCCTACTAGTAGCAGATGGAATACTCCCCCACCTATAAAAAAAGACGAGCCTCTCGCTCGTCTTTTTCTTCAGATAAAATAGGATTTTTTACACACCAATGATTTGAAGCTCTTTTGGATAGCTTGTTAAAATTTCGACTCCAGTATCTGTTACAAGCACGTCATCCTCGATACGTACGCCGCCAACCTCTGGCAAATAGATTCCCGGCTCGATAGTAAACACCATTCCGCTTACTACCTTATCCTGATTAGCCCCATGGACAGAAGGGTATTCGTGTACATCCATACCCATGCCATGACCTAAGCGATGGGTAAAATACTCCCCATATCCCTTGTTAGCAATAACCTGACGCGCTACCTGGTCTAAATCTGCCAGCACAACACCTGGTCGCGTAGCTTCAATCGCAGCTAGATTCGCCGCTAATACCGTTTCATAGACATCCTTTTGCTTGTCATTAATCTCTCCAACAGCAAATGTCCGCGTAATATCAGAGATGTAGCCATCTTGTAATACACCCATGTCAAACAATAGGAACTCTCCGTTCGCAATCTTACGGCTACCTGGCTTCCCATGCGGTAATGCTGAGTTAGGGCCACTTAACACCATTGTAGAAAACGATGGACCTTGCGAGCCTAGCTTTTTCATTAGGAATTCCAGCTCTGCTACGATCTCAGCTTCTGTTACGCCAACCTTTACTTTTGGCAGACATTGTCTAAGAACTTCCTCGATTGTCTCACATGCTCGCTTAATCCGAACCACTTCATCAGCAGACTTTATTAAACGCATTTGGCGTAACGGCTCTTCCACATCTATGTATGTAGGAACATCTAATTCTTTGACCATTGCTTCATAGATAGAAACAGTCAAATGACTCTTCTCCACAGCCAAGCTCTTCATATTCTGCGGGAGAGCCTGCTTTAAAATTTGATACGGATTGTCGGTATCTGTATGTGTCATAATGTTTTGCACGCTAGAAGCCGCTTCTGCTGCATTACGGTCTAACGCAGGTACGATTAAGACCGGTTCTCCATTAGCAGGGATTACAAGCCCCATAAACCGTTCATGTGGATTTGTAAAAAAACCAGTCAAATAATATACATGCATAGGAAGAGTTACAAGAATAGCATCCGCTTGCTGTTCTTCCATAAACGAACGTAGTTGAGTAAGACGTCTTTGATCCACTTTCGCCCACCATACCTTTCTTTAGCGATCTTTCCTATCTTGAGGATACCATAGGAGTTCATATTGATACATCCTCCTTGTATAAAATAAATCTTCTTGCTAACACGTGATTAATAGGTAAGGTTACTTTCTATTGAAAGACTCTGATTCGAATAATTCCCACGATTTTATAGAATGTACCATATTAGATGAAAAAGGGAAGCCAATTAACAATGTACGAAGGTTTTTTCTATAAAGATTTTCCCCATGAGCATCGCCGCCAAACTGATTCATATTTGGACATTTAGCTTAATTCAAGGTGACCGTGTGGAAACGATAC
Organism: Brevibacillus laterosporus LMG 15441; assembly: GCF_000219535.2. Lineage (NCBI taxonomy): Bacteria > Bacillati > Bacillota > Bacilli > Caryophanales > Paenibacillaceae > Brevibacillus > Brevibacillus laterosporus. Next base: position 1,458,591 of record NZ_CP007806.1, on the reverse strand, counting down.
TTTCAGATAATATCTGAAAGATAACTCCTTTTTCGAAAATAAAAAACCTCACCACTTACAGATGAGGTCATGTGATAGCAAGACATGTGTATTACAAGTAAATCGGAAGCAGATACTGATCTATCCTATGAATTGATTTGGAAACTGTTGTATAATTCCGCTGGTCATAACATCAGCCATCTCCAGTGCCTGGGGCTCAACCAGATCATTTGTTGCAACGTTTTCCTCATAGTTACCCGCAATACGTGCTGCTACTTCGGCAGTTAGAAGTCTAAGATGCTGGTACATCATCTGTCTCCATTCCTCTTGGGACCAATAAGGATTAATTCTGCCCAGGAAGATAGCAATGTCATCGGCATTTGCGTACCAACGTCGCTGTGCATCTGCTGCGGCGGCGGAATTGCCTGTGTGCAGCGCTTGAACGAGTTCCCCTGCAATCGTAAGATGTCCCTTCATCAACTCGCCAAATCTTGCCGCAATTGTAGGTCCATAGAAAGGTTGAAAAGCAGCTGCAAAATCGGTGGCATTCCGAAGAAGCCTTTTAATCGTTGGATCCTTATCAGGTAGGTCGCCTACGATACTATTCACCGCTAATCTTGTCCAGTAAATATGTTGTTCCCATAAAGCCCTCAACTGACGGTTCAACTCTACCATTGCAGGTGTCCAACACACAGATGAAACTGGCCTGAAGACGTAATTGTTATAGTTTGGTGAATAACCATACATCGGGGATCATCTCCTTTTTCCGGTTTTTCCACAGTATATAGGCGAAAAGACGAATGTGTGACTAACTTACTAATGGTAATGGCCGTTATCCGAAGATTATCTCAATTTAGAGGAATGCTAGTTTTTCTCCACTCCGATATTCGTATACGTAAACAAGCTCCTGCCCTAGATCATAACTGAAGTCATCAAGGAGCAGGAGCAATCTTTCGTTCTAATTCTTCATCCGGGGATCTAAGGCATCTCTTAGTCCATCACCTATCAGGTTAAATCCAAGGACGGTCAGCACAATGGACAGACCAGGAAAAATAACCGTCCAAGGTGCCTGCTGGATGTATTCACGAGAGTCGGCTAGCATTTTACCCCATTCGGGTTGCGGCGGTTGTGCGCCAAGTCCGAGGAATCCAAGCGCAGCCGCTTCCAAAATAGCGGTAGCGATCCCTAAGGTCCCCGTCACAATAATAGGAGCTATGCTATTTGGCAATATATGCTGTGAAATAATCCGAGCATCCCTCATTCCAATAGCCCTAGCAGCCATAATGAATTCCTCTTCTTTTAAACTAAGCACCTTCGAACGCACTAATCGCCCATAAGTAGGAACATTGATAATCGCAATAGCCATTAGTGCATTCTGTAGAGAAGGTCCTAGAATGGCAACGATCGCAATAGCTAGCAAAATGCTAGGGAAGGCTAAAATGATATCAAATGTACGAGAGATAAGCATGTCAATCCATCTTCCATAATAGCCAGCAATCAATCCAAGCAGGGTCCCTATAATAATCGAGCCTATAACCGAAAATGTCCCTACCCATAAAGAGATTTGTGCCCCATATACTACACGTGTATAGACGTCCCGACCATTATAATCAGTTCCAAACCAATGTTTTACAGAAGGCGGCATGTTTCTCTCTTTTAAAGCCCCCTCATCAAAAGGATGCGTAGTAATAACAGGAGCAAGAATCGCAACCAGAATAAAAAAGATGATGATCCCAAACCCTAACAAAGCCATTTTATTCTTCCGTAACGTTCGCCAGGCATCTCGCCAAGGAGACGTTGTTTTTTCAACCTGCTCTTTAGAAGAGACAGCTTGCATCTCTGGAGTTACTTGCACCACTGTTGCCCCCCCCTTAGCGATATTTAATACGTGGATCAACATAGGCATAGAGTAAATCCACAATTAAGTTGATCAATACGAAAATAAAAGCAATCACAAGAATGCCGGATTGGATAACGGGGTAGTCACGGTTGCCAATCGCTGTATAAATGTAACGCCCGATCCCCGGCCAGCCAAAAATAGTCTCCGTAAGAATAGCTCCGCCTAAAAGCATTCCTAACTGTAAGCCAATTACTGTCAAAATCGGAATCAAGGCATTTTTTAGCGCGTGCTTGTACACCACGAAAAACTGAGCTAATCCTTTGGCACGGGCAGTACGAATGTAATCAGAACGCATCACTTCCAGCATGCTGGAACGCGTAATTCGAGCAAAGATAGCCATTGGAATGGTTCCTAGTGCAATGCCAGGTAAGATAAGGTGCAAGATCACATCCTTGAATTGATCCCATCGCCCACTAATGATCGTATCGAGTAGATAAAAATGGGTAATCGCCTCTACAGCATCACGCGGATTATCCCGCCCTACTGAAGGTAACCATTTTAATTCCTGTGCAAAATACCACTGCTCCATTAACCCTAGCCAAAAAACGGGCATAGAAACACCAATCAAAGCAATGAGCATGCATACATAATCAAACCAAGAATTTTGTTTCCAAGCAGAAATAATTCCAGCATTAATCCCTACAACAAGCGCAAACAACAAGCTGACAATAGCTAATTCGGTAGTAGCAGATAAATAAGGAACGATCTCCTTGGCAATAGCTGCTTTCGTATGAAGTGATACGCCTAAATGACCTGTCATTACATCTTTAAGATAAGAAAAATATTGAATGTACCACGGATAATTTAATCCTAATTGTTCACGGAGTTCTTCAACGGCACTCGGACTAGCCTTCTCTCCTAAAATCGTTAAGGCTGGGTCCCCGGGGATGGCGTGAATAATGGAAAACACGATAATAGACATGCCCAAAAATACAGGGATCAGCATGAGCAAGCGTCGTATAGTGTAAGCTAGCAAATACCATCTCCTCGCTTTCCTTGCTTGTGTATTAAAACGATAGCGGATAAATGAATGGGAAAAGAAAAGGGTAAGAGGAAAGCTCAGCTCCTACCCTTTTACATATGAAACCTATTCAATATCCACCTCTTCTAAGCTTTCATTACCTTTAGGATGTGGCACATAGCCCTTAACAGTTGCTTTCGCTGCAATTGGAGGTGTCGAATGCACCAATGGGATGAGAATTGCTTGATCAAAGATGATTTGTTGAACCTCGTTGTAAATTGCAGTACGTTTTGCAACGTCTACCTCAGATTGCGCCTTCACCAGCAGGTCAGTAACCTTCTCATCTTTGTAGAAGGAACGGTTACTACCGCCTATATTATTTTTATTAAAGTGATTGTTTAGGAAGTTATCAGGGTCGCCATTATCTCCAGTCCAGCCAAGCAGATAAAGCTCCTGTTCCCCTTTTCTGGTTTTATCTAAATAAGTCGCCCAATCCATAGAAACGATTTCGGCATCAATACCAATTTTCTTAAAGTCCTGCTGTATCGCTTCAGCCATTTTTGGACCATTAATAATATATGGACGCGGTACTGGCATTGCCCAGAATTTCACTTTGAACCCATTTGGATACCCTGCTTCAGCCAGTAACTGCTTTGCTTTTTCTAGGTTATATTCGCGATCCTTAATTTGATCATTATGACTCCAAATAGAGGGAGGTAGCGGATTAGTAGCAGACTGGGCAAAACCGCTGTAGAAGGCTTCGATCATACCTTGCTTATCTATGGCATGCCCCATTGCTTGTCGTACCTTTACATTGTCTAAAGGTTTTTTCTCAATGTTAAAGCCTAGCCAGCCAGCATTCATAGAAGGACGGATAAATAACTGTAGATCTTTATTTTCCTTCACAGGCTTCGCATCATCAGGATTTAAACCATCCATAATGTCTATCTCCCCAGATGTAAGCGCTGTTAAACGAGCGGAGTTGTCTGGAATCACCTTAAAAATAACTTTGTCTAGCTTAGGAAGACCCTTTTGCCAATAATCTGGATTTTTCGCAATCGCAATACTATCATTTCGGTTCCATTTCTCGAATTTGAATGGACCAGTTCCAACAGGCTTCTCATTAAATTCCTTTGTCCCCTTCTTCACTGCATCTGGTGAGGCGATAGCAAACGGGAACATGCCTAGATTCTGCATAAGAGGTGCTAGAGGACGATTCAATGTAAGGACGATCGTGTACTCATCCTTCACATCTACAGAAGCGATGACATGGTCCTTGTCGCCTTTATAGCCGCCAAACATGTCATTATAATATTCATAGCCTTCTTTATCGTGGTATGGATTGCTTTTATCCATCCAACGTTCAAAGTTAAATTTAACAGCCTCTGCATTAAAAGGTGTCCCATCATGGAAGGTAACTCCTTTTCGCAAATAGAAGGTGTATTTCTTACCATCCGTAGTAATATCCCACTTTTCAGCAAGTCCTGGTATCACTTCTGTATTTTCTTTTTTGTATTTTACCAGTGTTTCCATAATGTTTTCTGTAACTCGCGCCGACTCTCCATCGGTAATCGTGATTGGGTCAAGACCTACAGAATCTCCACCGCGCCCCACAATTAGGGTTTTTCCATCTTTTTTGGTGTCTGCTGTCTTTGTTTCCCCTTGTTTGGCGGCTTCGTTTGTATTACTTCCACAGGCAGTCAATGCTACAGAAAAAGTCATTATTCCGCAAAGAGCCGCTGCCAGCTTCCTTTTTTTCATATTTTACTCCCCCTTGTTTTCTATTTTCATGAACAGAAAGCAACATATCGCCATTGCTTTCTTGCTTCATGCATTCTTGACGTTTCCTGCCTGTAACAAATCCATGTAAAAAAGAGGTTTTGTCAAAACAGTACGTTCTTTTTATAAAAATATGCTCATTTATTTTTCATAAAATTTTGAATATTAACTATATAAGTGACAGGCTACCAGATGATTTTCTCTCGATGCAAGCATTTCAGGACGTTTTTCCCTACATACATCCATCACATGAGGACATCGCGTATGAAATGTACAACCTGTCGGTGGATTAGCTGGGCTTGGTAAATCACCTTGCAAAATAATCCTTTCCTGTTTTTTATCAGGATCCGCTACAGGTACGGCTGACAGCAATGCTTTTGTATATGGGTGCAAAGGGTTCGTATACAGCTCATCTTTATCCGCGAGCTCTGCAATGCGGCCCAAATACATAACACCTACACGATCACTAATGTGCCGAACCACACTTAGATCATGAGCAATGAATAAATACGTCAGGTTAAATTCTTTTTGTAAATCCTGCATAAGATTAAGCACCTGTGATTGAACAGATACATCCAAGGCGGATACTGGCTCGTCAGCCACAATTAATTTAGGATTTAAAATCAGTGCACGAGCAATTCCGATTCGCTGACGCTGTCCTCCGCTAAATTGGTGAGGATAACGTCCCGCATGATAGCTAGATAGTCCGACTACCTCTAGTAATTCATGAACACGCTTACTCCGTTCTTTGGAGGAATTGATCCCATGGACAATCAGAGGTTCTTCTAAAATTTTTCCGACTGTATGACGTGGATTTAAAGACGCAAATGGGTCCTGAAAAATAATCTGCATATCCTTACGAATCTCCCGTACTTCCTCTCTTTTCATCCGGGCCACATTTTTTCCTTCAAATAGCACTTCACCACTTGTTGGTTCTATTAATCGGAGTATAGATCTACCTGTTGTAGACTTGCCACACCCGCTTTCTCCTACCAATCCTAAGGTCTCCCCTCTCTTCACACGAAAAGAGACATCATCAACCGCTTTTACTGCGCCGATTTCTCTGGCAAAAACTCCACCCGTGATCGGGTAGTATTTTTTCAAACGATTCACTACTAATAAATCCTCCACCAATCTGCCCCCCTTCCGATGTTATTGTTCATGTAGAAAACAGCGCGCTCGATGTCCTGTGCCCACTTCCAATAGCTGCGGCATCGTCATCCGGCATTTGTCTGTCACATATTCACAACGCGGTGCAAATCGACAGCCCTCTTTAATCGTGCCTGGCAGTGGAACATTACCTGGGATGGAATAAAGACGCTCCTTCTTTTCTTCTAAGTGTGGAATAGATTGGAGTAAGCCTTGCGTATATGGATGTTTCGGATTCTTCAGAATATTTCTGACATCTCCTTCTTCCACCACATTTCCGCTATACATCACAACCACTCTGTGGCACATTTCTGCCACTACCCCTAGATCGTGGGTGATCAACATGATTGCGGTTCCCATATCCTCATTTAGACTGCGCATCAAGTCAAGTATTTGAGCCTGAATGGTAACATCAAGAGCAGTAGTGGGCTCGTCTGCAATCAATAATTGCGGACTACAGGCCATTGCCATCGCAATCATGACACGCTGACGCATTCCGCCAGATAATTGATGTGGATACTCATGAATAATTTCCTCAGCACGCGGAATCCCCACACAATGCAGCATCTCGATGGCACGCTTTGTTGCTTCTTTTTTAGAAGCTTTTTTGTGTAGAATAACAGCTTCTCTAATCTGATCACCAATTTTGTAAACGGGATTCAGTGAAGTCATTGGCTCCTGAAAAATCATTGCGATTTCGTTTCCTCGAATCTCTCGCATTCGTTTTTCGCTGGCAGTTAACAGGTTTTCCCCTTTAAACAAAATGTTACCGCCCACAATTTTTCCCGGAGGATTAGGTACTAATCGCATGACAGATAGTGACGTAACGCTCTTGCCACAGCCTGACTCACCTACAATACCTAACACTTCACCTTTGTTGATGGATAAATTAACTTGATCAACGGCCGGAACTCGTCCACGATCCGTAAAAAAATGGGTCTCTAGATTCTCAATGTGCAAAATCTTTTGCGTCAAAGGGACCGCACCTCTCTATACCATTGTTCTTATGGGTTATTTTTTGATAACTTAGATAATTATTGCATTTATTTATAAAACTAGCAACATCAAAATAATATAGTATGAACAAAAATTAATTTTGTATAATTAAACCAATTATTTTTCCCAAAAAACTTGTACTCCAGCTAAAAAGGCAACTTGCGAACGCCTCAGCACAAATTGCCTTTCCCAATCTACCGTATTTGCTCTCATCTTGTTTCTTTACTCGCTTTATGGTTCAAAAAATCCAGAAATCCAATTTACTGTAGCTTCAGTCCCTTTTTTAATCCATCTTCCTACCGATTCCCCGGCTTCACCCACATAATTGACGACACGTTTTGGCTCTGTTCTTACTTGTTTCCCCATAACCGCTATCTCTACCTGATTATTATCAACCTTGGTAATAGCAAAGGTCTGGGATTGCTCGCGTAAGCTTCCGTCCACTTTATTGATACCCTGTTCAGCGGTTTGCATACCCAGTACAATGCCAATTAACAACAGAATCACCATACCGATAAATCGTATCGTATGCACCATCCAAGCTCTCACTCCTTACTCTTACTACTCTTTGGTGTCTGCTCTTTGTTCACTTTCTCTGCTTTTTGGTAATACTCCGCAAAAACATCTGCAAATGCTTCCGCTGTATTATAAGATTCCTCAAGCGTGTTGTTGATTCCACCAAATTCTAGTAATAGACTACCCGGAGAGATGGACTGGTTATACTCGGCATTTCCCTCATGAGCACCTTTGGCGATTACACCACGAGATAATCCCGGGTATTTTTTCTCTACCAAAGCGTTCAATTCTTTGGCCATCCGTTCATTTTGCATGAAATTACGATTGCGTGTTCCAATGACAAATAGGATGCGGGCATATGTTTTTCCGTTTATAGTGATTGCCGTTTTAGTACGCGACACGTCCCCATCGCGATGGATATCAAAATAATACTGTAAAGCAGGATTTTTTTGAGCGGCAGCTTTCACAGCTTTATATGACTCAGCATATGCCATCGGATATGTCTTTTTCTGGTCGATCAATTGCTGAATAAAATCATTTTCACTTACAATGTTATTTACCCCTTTTTCTTGTAAAAGCTTTCCGAATCGTTTGCCAACGAGCTGAATATTTTTTGTTGGATGATCAACTGACGTTCCTACAGTAGGTGCTACATGCGTCCATGATTCCCGATTATGTGTATTGTAAATAAAAACACGCTTCTCTCCAGCTATGCTAGGAGGACTGGGCGTCTTCGTTTCATCCTTTTCGATTTGTCCCGGCTGTACGATGTCCCTTGCTTTTGTATGTTCTTCTCGTTTCACATCCTGAACAACTGCATTCGGTGCGGCAGATTCCACGTACAAATCCACTAGCTCTAATCCTTGACCTGGCACAATAATGCGAGCATCATCGTAGGTAAGCAAGCCTGGCAGCTCTCTGCCTAACAGACTGCGTAAATCACCAGGATAAATACCGGTAATGAGTTGAAAGAAGAAGCTTTGCATCGTGGAGCTCTCAGGCTCTCCCTGGGCTTGAACGGTACGATGCAAGCTAGGGATTTCCATACCCATCGCATCGAGAAACGTAATACTTGATACGTTGGAAGCCGCTCGTTGAATGCTACTAGAGTAGAGAAAATCCTGATGATTGGGGCTTACAAGCAAAAGACTCACAAGCACAAATAACAGTGCTGTGCCGGCAGAGAGTGCAAAAAAATAGCGTTGTAATAGGGTGATCATTTTCATTTCTCCTCCTCTGACGTTTCTTTTGCATATGCTTTATAGTATGCATGTCATAGAGTAGATAGAACGATCACCCTAGTAAAATAACGTTTCGTTTTTTGCAGTTTTTTATTGGTTATTTATGGCAAGGCAGTCTACTCTTCTTTAATGTGTATAGGCACTCACATTCTCCTCAGAGACGGCTCTATGCAACGCCTGATTAAGTCCTGTAGCTACTATATTAGAAATGCCCTCCATAAAATCGTCTATTTCCTTAGGTGTCACTACTAGCTCTTGCCCTAACGGACGCAGCACTTCATGAATTAACTGTCGCTTTTCATCCTCAGAGAGCTGCCCTACTAATCCCATGAAGGTTCCCCTTTTTTCCATATCAGGTAAGTCTTCCTCTGTGTAAGGTTCTTTTCGCTCAGGCATTTCCGAAGCAGTAAGTCGATTAAATGCTCGATTTTGCTCCTGCATCGATTGATTAAAATGACCTAATAAATAAGTAATCGCATCATTTACAATGGTAGAAGCAAATACCACCGTTGGAACCCCTATAGAGATGACAGGAACTCCTAATGTGGCGTGGTCAATGGATTTACGCTTATTTCCTACTCCCGAACCGGGATGGATACCCGAATCGGCAATCTGAATCGTTGTATTGACACGGTGTAGGGCTCGGGATGCAAGGGCATCAATCGCGATTACAAAGTCTGGCTTGCTCTTCTCTACCACACCAAACACAATTTCACTAGTCTCAATACCCGTAATCCCTAATACACCGGGAGACAGTGCGCTAACCTCACGATATCCATCTTGAACGGATTCAGGTGCTAGCTCAAATAGATGACGAGTCACCAATAAATTTTCAACAACTTGAGGGCCTAGTGCATCAGGCGTTACATTCCAATTTCCAAGACCAATGACTAATGCCTTTTTGTCCTCTGTTAATCCGAGTTCCTGCAGAAATCTAGCAAACTCTCGGGCGAATCGCTTCGTTACTATACCCTCCAGCTCTGAATCGTTATCTCTGAGTTTTGGCACTTCAATTGTCACATAATTTCCTGGGAGCTTTCCGATTTGCTTACCTGCCTCCTCATTCTCAACCTGCACTCTGGTCACGGTAATACCCGGCTCAGAGTTATCTGTTGCTAGGAAAACCCCTGGAATATCGCTTTGATTTTGCTCACAAGCTATCTCATGCGCTTCTACTGCCAGATCAGTGCGGATTGTGTACTTAGCTAGATCAATGTTATGTACATCCATTCTATTCGCCTCCAAGTAGAGAAAAATAACCGTACGACAAGCTAATTTGGCTCATTCCTCTGTCCCTTTGATTAAGAACCAGATTATCATGTGTTCTGTTCTTATTTCTTACTACTAGGTTGCTTGCTTCTGTCATTTTTATTCGCAAAATCATTCCTTGCAAATGCACCAAACGCATGCTAGAATACTATTTGTTGCATTTCTTTTGCTATGGTCTTTTCTATTGTTTTAAGGAGGTGAAAGTATGCCAAACATTAAATCCGCTATCAAACGTACAAAGACGATTGAAAAACGCCGTGCTCAACGCGCTTCTCAAAAATCTGATCTTCGTACAACAATCAAGAACTTCGAAAAAGCAGTTCTTGCTTCTGACGTGGAATTAGCTAAAACAACCCTTCTTGCAGCTGTTAAGAAAATTGACAAGGCTGCTACGAAAGGTCTTATTCATAAAAACGCAGCTAATCGTCAAAAATCTCGCCTGATGAAAAAACTTAACGTTCTTACTGCTCCTGTAGCATAATTTCGTTTGACAGGCCAAAAAACCCCGCAACCTTAGGTTTGCAGGGTTTTTTATTTTAGAGGTAAGCACGCATCCTATATCATTTTTATGTAATGAACGAACCACTTCTCCGTATCACACACAACACAAGCTTCATTAGCTTAGGAAATTTTGTTCTGCTTGCCCTATTGACACTTCCCTATTCCCCCCCTACTTCAGTTGGCGGATTCCATCAATATGGATCGTCAAATTAAAAGCATACTTCCCAGTTATCAAGGATTCTATTCTCCAATGCGACATAGCTAACAGCACGGACTTTTTACCAAGATTCCCTTTCTCATCTCCTGACAACTTAACTTGATCTTGTTGTAAGTTTAGCCATAAAAAATTACACCCCCTAAAGTTCATCAGATAACCTCAGGGCTTTTTCCAATGTCTACTTTAAGGGGTGCACTTCAAGTGTCTGCACCCTGTAGAGCTATCTTATTCTGCTAACATAAAACACAATGCCTGTCATTACGATTTTGCTAATAGACGAGTCCCTCATGTCTGGAAAAGCTATCTAGGCTTTATCGTTTTAGCTCTTGTCCTACCTTCGCAATAAATACCTCCAGAGCTAATCTCTTGTCGGTCTGTCCTGATTTCATCCGGTAATCCTCTTCTGCAAGGATTCCTAGCAACTGGCGTAAACTAGCCTCCGAAAAATGTCTGGCTTGCTCCAGCGCCTTTTTAACGGCATAAGGATGCATTTTTAACATACCAGCTAGCTGCTGCTGCGTATAGCCTAGTGGAGCACGCGTCTTCACATGGTATATCAATCTAAATTGTCTCGCTAATAACGCCATCAACTTAATCGGCTCTTCTCCCATTTTCAAGCAATCATATAGGGTACGAAACGCATCTGTTACTCTACCAGTAACAACGGCTTCAACCAGAAAAAAAACATCCTGCTCTAACGTTCGTGAGGCCAAAAGCTCAATTGTCTCACGAGTAATTTCCCCCGTTTGATTATCGCCTTTCTTTACATAGAGCGTCATTTTTTCGATCTCTTTGACTAATAACCGTAATTCTGAACCAACACGCTCTGCCAGCAACATAGCATTTTCTCGTTCAATCTGTGCACCAAAGCGTTGTGCCGTCCGTTCAATCCATCCATATAAATCTGTATCCTGCAATGTTTGAAACCCTAGAACAACAGCGCGTTGTTGCAGTTGCTTTGTTAATTTTTTACGTTCATCCAGCTTATCGGCCTGTACATCCAACACGAGAGAACTGCTTGGAGTCGGGTCCTTTAAGTAATCCAGGAGGACATCTGTGTTATGCTCGATTTTACTTGGTGGTTTTGCTCCGGTTAAAAAATAAGCATTACTGGCAATTACCAAACGATAGTCAGACAAAAATGGTAAGGTATTGGCTTCTACTAACATGTCTTCTAAAGGTGTCTGAGCACAATCGTACATTCCTATATTTAAATCAGCGTATGTCGGGTCAATTATCTCGTTACGAAGCAAGGTCATAAATTCCTCTTTTAGATACGTCTCCGGCCCATAAAGTACATATACCGGAGCAAATCGCTTCTGTTTAATCTCCCGCATCGCCGTGCGTAACGGCATTCCGATCTCTCCTTTGTTACTCGCTATTTCCTCTATTTTTTTCTTACCTTAATTATAACACGCTTAGGCTTGCACGCAAAAAAACCACGACCTCGTCAGCCATGGTTTAACCAAGCAACATTCGCTTTTATGTAAACGCTAGAGAGAAAACCCCGGATGTTTTCTCTCTATACGGGAAGCAGGGGGTGCTTGATACTTTATCTTACGCGAAACGCACTTTTTGGTGTCAGTCTTCTGCAAAATTTGGCGTTCGTCCTATCTTCACATGATGAGTCAGCCTAAAATGCAGGAAGGAAGCCTATGCTATCCCCAAGCTTCGAAATACTTATCGTTCATTGATGAAAAACAGCCTATTGTCATTATAACTGAGGGTTGTTTTTTTAGCCCGTTCTCTTTCACCCAATGGCCCCTGAATGCAAGAATACACTCTGCTCTTTTTGTATAAGCATTCTTGAAACGGTGCCTCCTGATTTCCAGTAGCTGCTGGCTATTTATACCCAATCTTATTTCTGCCAATTCCAGCCATTTTGTTGATTGGTCCACTCTTCTAGGTGCTTTTCTGTGTCTTTTCGTTGCTTTTCCTGCTGCTTCTCCCATTCTTTCATCTGTTTTTCCCATTCTTTTTGTAGTTCTTTTTGCTTCTTCTCTAATTCTTTTTGCTGTTTTTCTAATTCTTTTTGCTTATCTTTAGCTTGCTGCTCCGCTCTTTGCTTTTTTTCTTCTTCTCGTTTTTTCTGTTCCTTCAGCGCCCGCTCAATGGCATTTTGAATAACCTTCTCTAAATCCTTCTGATTTTTAACATTTTGTAGATCAGGATGCTCCTGTAAAAATTCCTGCACTTCTTTAGACGCTTCCTCCCATGCTTGAATTTTGCCCTCTTGATCCAGCTTATTGTAGTTATCCACCTGATCAGGAATCAAGGAGAAAAGTGCCCCTTCTGATATCGACTGCTCATGGGCGGATGCTTGTTTATCAGAAGCCGAAGTGTGATTATCCTTTATTTTAGGAGAAATAGCAATCTCGTGCTGTGTTTGATTCTCATCTGTTTGGTTACCACCCTTCAGACGACCGTCCGTCTGTCCCATTGCTACACTAGTTTCAGCATCAGATTTACTGTCGCTAGATCCGCCCTGGTGGTGATCCGGTTTATTCTCTTTTTGCTTTTGTTCTCCTTTTAATTCTGTCGAGGTGTCATTTGGTGTAACATCTGGCACCTCTTTTGAAGCATCTTGTGGATTTTGGTCCTTCTCATCGTCAGTTGTTTTTTTATCAGTAGGTGTAGATTTAGGTTTTTCTGTTTTTGGGGTTTCCTTAACGATCGGGTCACCTGATGAATTTTTGGATACATCCTCTTGTACATGACCAGAAGCTCCATTCGTAAGAGCAATTGGCTCATTTTTGTCCTTATTGGCCATAACAAAAATTCCCAACAGCAAACAAGCTGCCGCAACACCGCTTCCTACCTTTGCCATCCACAATGGCAAACGGCGTTTTTTACCTACTGATTTGTCTTCTGTCTGTTTTAACTCTAGACGAGGTAGTTCCGTCTGTGTAACAGCCGCTGGTTCAGGGGTTTCTTGGGACTGCTCCAGTTGAGGTAAGAGCGCATCAACAATACTAAACGGTGGTGTAACTCTTGGTAGATTTGTCAATCCATCAGAAACCTTTTTTAAACGTTCGTACTGGAGCATATACTCTGGATTTTCAGCTAACTTCGCTTGTAAAATTCGTTTTTCTTCCTCAGACAAATCATCGTCCAAATCTCTTTGCATCCATTCATGGATGTCATCCTGCGTCATCCTCTTATCCCCCCCTTCTCATACTCCTGCAGCAGTGTCTGCAATTGATGTCTAGCCCTAAACAGATAAGATTTTACCGTATTGAGCGGTACGTCCAAGGTATCAGCAATTTCTTGATAGGAAAAATCCTGCAAATAGCGAAGTACAACAACTACTCGATAATGCTCCGGTAATTTGGCAATTGCTCGATGAACATCCTCTGACATGCTATGCAACAAAATCGTATCTTCAACATTTTGTTTGTCTTGTAGCGTCAGTTCGTATTCATCGATGGATAATGTCTCCTTTTTTGCCCGAAAGCGATCCATGCAAATGTTGCTGACAATACGTTGAACCCATGTGGTAAATTTGGCTTTTTCCTGAAAGGTGCCAATTTTTCTAAAGACGCGTAATAAAGCTTCCTGGGCTACATCCATTGCATCGTGTTCGTTACCCGTAATATAGAAAGCGCTCCGATACACGGTGTTTTCAATGGAGCGAAGCAGTTCCACCAAAGCTTCTTGATCTCCTGCCTGCGCCTTTTTGATCAGGTCAGCTTCAATCATTAGCGCTCTCTCCTTCCTTTCAGACGTAGGCAACTTCATGAAAGTTGCAAACATAATCCATCATTGTAATTATTCTGGTTGTAATGTAGGAGTAACTTTATATCCATTTTCATTAATTGTAACAGTAATCGCTCCATGGTGATCAGTGCGATAAATCTGTGTATTCCGTTGTTTAAAACGCTCTATTACTTGCTCAGATGGATGATGGTATCGATTGTTAGTTCCTACTGAGATCAATGAAACACTAGGAGTAATCGCATGTAAGAATTCCTCACTGCTAGAAGTCTTGCTCCCGTGATGCCCTACCTTTAGAAGATCAATAGGAGGTAATGTATAGCGCCGTAACAATTCTTGTTCTCCCGATTCTTCCAAATCGCCTGTTAACAATATGTTTACACCATATGCAGACAAGAGCAGCACAACAGATGCATTATTCTCAGAGCTCCCTTGTGTCCTTTTAGAATCAGGCGATAGCCAGGTCCATGTAACCTGCGGATTATCCTGCCAGGTATAGCCTAAATATCCAGTATGCATTTTGATTTGTTCACTATGTAAAGCTTGAAACCATTCTGCCTCAGCCTTAGGTTGTCTACCATTGGTAAGGACACGATCCACCTTCAGAGCAGGCAACAATGCTTTTACCCCTCCTACATGATCATGGTCCCCATGTGTCAGCACAAGACAGTTGATGCGTTCCACTCCTTTAGAGCGCAAATAAGGCACTACAACATCCTTTCCGACTTCAAATGGATTTCTACGTTTTTGCCAAGGCTCTCTTCCAAAGGAGATCGTTCCTCCTGCATCTATTACATATACAAAAGAATTGTCTATCTCAACTATTATAGAGTCTCCTTGCCCCACGTCAATAATGGTAATTTCTACCTCGTCCTTTTTTCCCCATGGGTCACGAGCAATCATCACCACTAAAATGAAGAGAAAGGTCGCCATAAAAAGATCCTTTTTACGGTGATAGCCTAAATGCCACATTGCCCAAAAACCAACGCAAAAGCCCATATATAGTACGTGCCACCACCAAACAGGATGTGACCAATGCCGCAAGGGAATTTTTGTTTGGTGGAGAAATGTAAGAAAGGAATGAACAAAGGATAAAAGATAATCAGCTACAACAGAAGGTATGTAAGTTAATGCAATATGAATATGAGAAAAAAATAGCAGGATGTAGCCAAGCGGCAAAATAATATACGAATAGACAGGTACTAATAATACATTAACCAGCCATGAAATCGGTGAAAACAAATGAAAATAATGAATGAGAAAGGGAAATGAAATTAGTTGCGAAACCAGTGTGACGGCTAAAGTAGAAACCAACCATTTTGGCATAGGCCATTCCAATTGGACTAGCAACGGCACAAAGACTAATAATCCCATCGTAATAAAAAAAGATAATTGAAATCCTAGATGAAATAATTGATATGGGTCGTAGATTAACATAATAAGCCCAGTGACACCAAGTATTTCTAGGCCCTGCGCAGATTTTTCTTGAGATCGTGCTAATAACCCAAGAATCCCCATACAGCCTGATCGTACGGCTGATACCCCCATACCCACTAGCCCTACATAGATCAAAATAAATAGTATTCCTATCACATAAGAAATCTTTGTGGGAACACCAATCTTTTGTACAATCCATAAAAATCCGCTAGACACGATTGTGATATGTAAGCCGGAAATGGCAAGCACATGAATAAATCCTAAATCAGCATAAACTGTTTGAAGATCAGCTTCTACCTCTGATTGCTGACCTAATAGAAGTGATTTGAAAAACCCGATGTTTTCAGGCTCCATGCTTAGCTTTTCTAATTGTCTGGCTTCTTCTTTTTGCCATCTAGTAAAAAAAGCCCGCCAATCCCCTTCTCCCTCCTCAACCTCCATATCCGTAACATCCATATCAACTATTACTGCTACTTTTTGATACCGAAGATAGGATCTGTAATCGAACGCATGCGGATTACGAGCTGTACCTGGGAGCTTTATTGTAGCCTGTGCCTGAAAGGAATTACCCGAATGCCAGCCTTCTATAGTATTAATTTGTTCCTCATGCTGTAGCTTGAGACGAATAAGAACTCGTTCATTTAAATCTGTTGTCTGGAATGCGGTTTTCATTCTCTGTTTACTGTTCACATTGTTAATTCGTGCATAGAACCTCACCAAATCGCCGTCTCGCTCGACGGGAGAATCAATTTTTCCCTGTAGGAAAACAAGCTCCTCTCCCTCTGCATACTGCACTAATTCAGAAGCATAACGACTATCGTACCAGCTAAAATAACAAGCACCAGCAAGGAGAGAGCCCATTAAGAGCAAGCTCCACTTCCTCATCTCGCCCTTCAACCCAATCGCGGCCAATATTAATAGAACAAATCCGATCCATAAATAAAAAGGAGATGAAAAGAGCTTGAGCCTATCCAAATTACTAAGCCCAATCCCTATAATCCAACATAGTGATGTCAGAAAAAACTGATAGGCTGCCACCCGTTCTCCACCTTTCTCTCTATTCTCAATCCATTATAGGATCAAGAATATGGACAAAAATAATAGAGAAAGCGGAGAGGGTTATAGTATAATAGAGCAAAATTATGATACATAGTAGTAAGAACAGTGTTCGGTGTCAAAGGAGAGAAGCAACATGGCGAGAAAAAGTTGGGATGAATATTTCCTAGATATTGCCGATCAGGTATCCACCCGTTCTACCTGCCCCCGCCTTCATGTGGGTAGCGTAATTGTAAAGGATAAACATATTATTGCAACGGGATACAATGGCTCCATCCATGGTCACGATCATTGTGATGATGGTGGCTGTCTAATTAATGAAGCTGGACGTTGTGTGCGAACAGTGCATGCCGAGGTTAATAGTGTTTTACACGCAGATCGAGATAGTCTAAAGGGAGCTACGGCCTACGTTACACACGAGCCTTGTGAAAATTGCGCTAAAACACTCGCTCAATCAGGGATCGCACGGATCGTGTACCGTAATGCCTATCCAAATAAATGGAATGAACATTTCCTTAAAGGTATAGAGGTCATTCACTTACCTGTTTCGGATGCAAGAAACAACTAACTAAACTACGATGTCGACATAGGTTCTCTTTCGCACAAGAGGACCTCTTATTTGTTTATCAATAAGATACAAAAGGCTAACCGAATCGAGCAAGAGAACTGACTTGTAGACGAAACGAAAAAACATTTTACGCTCACCGTTTATATTTTGTTGTCCACTCACCCTGCTATAATCGAGTCAACTGTCGCATTGCGCTTGCTTGGAATCCATGTTAGATTAAGATAGTGTATTTTCAGGGGACCACCCTGTGAGAGGAAGAGTCTAAGAGAATGTGTGGAATTGTTTCGTTCTTCAATAAGCATCAAGCACCTGCACAACTAGAAACGATAAAAGCAATGACCGACGTGATTTTGCACCGCGGTCCTGACGACGATGGTTTCCATGTAGAAGATAATATTGCATTAGGCTTCCGCCGTCTTAGCATCATTGACGTTGCTGGCGGTCATCAGCCTTTGTTTAATGAAACAAAAGATATCTGGATTATCGGTAACGGGGAAGTTTATAACTACAAAGAACTACAGACATGGCTAAAGGAACAAGGTCACGTGTTCCAGACCGATTCAGATATTGAGACCATTCTTCACTTGTATGAAGAGGTTGGCTTTGATGCACCGAAAAAACTTCGCGGTATGTTTGGTTTCACTATTTATGATAGCCGTAAACGTCTACTGTTTGGAGCGCGTGATCATTTTGGAATTAAACCGCTCTACTATACGGAAACGGCCGATTCAATTGCTGTAGCTAGTGAAATTAAGAGCTTGCTTGAACTGCCAGGCGTGCATCGAGCAGTCAATCAACAAGGATTTTATCATTATCTAACCTTTCAATATGTCCCTGATCCTGAGACAATGTATGAAGGAATATATCGCATCCCTCCAGGTCATTTCTTTGTCATTCAAGATGATAAGCTGACACTTGAACAATATTGGGATGTTCACTTTGAACCGGATGAAAGTAAGCCATTCTCATATTTTGTAGAAGGTACCCGCTCTATTTTGCTAGATTCTGTAGATAAACACAGAGTTAGCGAGGTTTCTCGCGGTGCATTTTTATCCAGTGGTGTAGACTCCAGTAGCATCGTAGGCATGTTACGTAAGTTTGAACCAGTTAAAACCTTTTCAATTGGCTCTGATATCCCAGGATACAGCGAGCTCGATTACGCGCGCCGTACAGCAGAATATCTAGGTACAGAGCATCACGAAGTCACCATGAATGCAGAGCGATATTTACAGGAATTGCCTCGTCTCATCTGGCATCAGGACGAACCAGTTGCTGATCCATCAGCTATTCTCCTATATTTCGTAGCAGAAATGGCTAGCGAGCACGTTACAGTTGTTCTCTCTGGTGAAGGGGCAGATGAATTCTTTGGCGGATACAACATCTATCGTGAGCCTCACTCTCTTCGGATGTTTAAGCATATGCCAGCTTGGATGAAATCCTCCATGCGCGGTGTTGCTGAACATTTGCCAGATAGCATGAAAGGGAAAAACTTCTTGATTCGCGGCTCTAAAACAGTTGAGGAGCGTTTTTTTGGAAATGCCATGATCTTCAGTGAAGAGATCAAGGAAAAAGTAGTGATGGAGAATATTAAACATGCTGGTCATTACAAATCTCCACTAGATATCACGCAAAAAATTTATCAGCGAGTCCAAGGCTATGACGATGTAACCAAAATGCAGTATTTGGATATCCATACTTGGCTTCGCGGCAACATTTTGATGAAAGCTGACAAAATGACAATGGCAAACTCTCTGGAGTTGCGTGTACCGTTTATTGATCCAAAGGTATTTGAATTCGCAGCAACTATTCCGACCAAATACAAGATTGCAGAAGGTACAACCAAGCATGTTTTAAGGGAAGCAATGAAGGATTTTTTGCCTCCTGAAATCAAGACTCGTCCTAAGCTTGGGTTCCCAGTTCCAACCCGTCATTGGTTGAAGAATGAATTCTACAAATGGGCGAAAGAATTGATTTTTGAAGCGAAAGTAGATCATTTAATTAATAAAGCTTATGTGTTGTACATGCTTGATGAGCATAAGGAAGGTCACGGTGATTATAGCCGTAAGATCTGGACCATTTTAATCTTTATGCTATGGCATCAGATTTTTATCGAGCAGAAGTATTCCTTCCAGCCTTATGTAAGTCCTGCTGTTCAAATTCGCAAGCAAAACAACGCTTCAAGCATAGCAAGATAGTAATCTGTAAAACCTTTCAATCTAAGTGATTGAAAGGTTTTTTTGCACTTGCCTCTATCTTTTTATACGATGTCTTTAAAGATGTGATGGAGGGATAAATCATGGTTATGGAATTGTGGGATCGTTATCGAAAATGGATTTTTGTGAGTGCTGCCCTTTTATTTATTGGACTTAGCTTCTGGATATACCCCGCCGCTGAATCCACTACTATGTCCGGACTTACTCCTGTTGCCTTCGCGGAAAAGGAAAGCACTGCTACGACCGAATTGCAAACAACTAAGCTTGCAGATTTCGAACAAAAAAATGCTACTGTGAACACTTATACAGGCTCAGATAAAAATAATGATTCTAAAGAAATGCCCCTTTCTGATACTAGAGCTTCTGTATCCGTAGATTCCCCCCTTTCTAAAGATGAGCCAATAAGCAATTTGAATCATTCCTCTTATATTGATGTAAAGGGAGCTGTCACACATCCTGGCTTATATTCTTTTGACTCAAATGAACGAGTCATGCATGTTATTCAAAAAGCTGGTGGTTTCTTAGCACAGGCTGATCAGAAGCGAGTTAATCTGGCACAAAAGCTAACGGATGGAATGGTTTTATATGTTCCTACCTTGCAAGAGTCAGCTACTTCTTTGCCTAACCAGTTTACTAATTCATCCCTTCACCCTAGCTTGCCAATTCAAAGCAGTTTGCTATCTTCTTCACCCCAAGCTTCTGCTACTAAAATCAATATTAAAACCGCTACATTGGAGCAACTTATGAAATTACCAGGAATCGGGAAAACCCGAGCAGAGGATATCATTGCCTATCGCGATAAGAAGGGTTTTACTAAATTAGAAGATTTGATGAAAATTTCGGGTATAGGTAAGAAAACCTTTGAAAAAATAAAAAAGATTGCAATCTGT
Organism: Brevibacillus laterosporus LMG 15441; assembly: GCF_000219535.2. Taxonomy (NCBI): domain Bacteria; kingdom Bacillati; phylum Bacillota; class Bacilli; order Caryophanales; family Paenibacillaceae; genus Brevibacillus; species Brevibacillus laterosporus. Next base: position 1,438,205 of record NZ_CP007806.1, on the reverse strand, counting down.
GAATAAATGAACCCAAATATTTAGATATATGTATTAGATGGGACGAGGCTCATGAAGAAATAAGCCACGAGTGATTATCCCAAAAAAAAAATTTTTCTAAGCGAGTAGATTAAGAACGACAATTTATCAGCTTCGTAAGCTCACTTTCCCCGGGGAATAAAGATATTTTTGTTATTTTATTAGATAGGTTTGTTATGGAAATAAAACGTTACTCTCTCCAAAAAACATGAACCCCTCCTTCAGCACATAAGATGTAAAGACCTCTTTTTAGAACGAAAAATAGCATGACTTGTACCGTTCTTTACAAAAAAAATATGGAGGGATTATCATGCAACTTGGGTTTATTGGAACTGGAAGTATGGGGGGCATGCTCATACAATCTTTTATTCGATCTCAGGCTGTGTTACCCGACCAAATTAGAGCCTATAATCGAACCCCAGGAAAATTGGCACTTCTACAAGAACAATTTCCAGAATTGCAAATCGCTATGAGCAATGTTGACGTCGTTACAAATAGCGATCTGATTTTTTTATGTGTCAAGCCAAAAGAATATCGATCAGCATTAGCTGAATTCGCATCTGCTCTTTCCAGCGAACAGGTCTTGGTTACAATTACAAGTCCCATAGTAGTAGAAGACCTGGAAAAATTCGTCCCTTGTCAGGTTATACGTGCAGTTCCAAGTATCACTAATCAAGCTTTGAGTGGACTCATCTTACTCGAATACGGTCGTTCTACCACAGATGAGTCAAAGGATCGTTTACTCCACCTTCTATCACATATCGGCCTCCCCTTGGAAATTCAAGCTCCATTTTTACGAATCTCGGCAGATATCGCTAGTTGTGGACCTGCCTTTCTCAGCTATACACTGCAACAAATAATTCGGTCTGCGGAAGAAGAAACTGGTCTACCCCACGAAACAGCCGTTCATTTGACAACCCAAATGCTAATTGGAGTAGCCGAATTATTAAAACAAGGACATTTTACCTTACCAGAGCTACAGGCGCGTGTCTGCGTACCAGGAGGAATTACCGGAGAAGGACTGCGAATTTTACAAGGTTCCCTACCTGGGGTATTTCATCATGTATTCCGCATCACACAAAAGAAATTTGAAGAGGATCAACGAGAACTGAAGGAACAGTTGGAAAATTGGTAGTCAGTATTGGAAAGAATCATGAAAGAAAGATTTTATAGACATGGCTGTTTTAACCTATTACGTTCATCCTTACGCCAATAGCATGGGGCTTTATTATGTGGCAGATGATTTATTGACCTCGATTATTCACCTAAAATTCAATATGACTTATATGAACTACTTATTCCATGTACATAGGTAACATATAGGAGAATAAAAGAGTGTCAACAATTCGCAAAAGAAAAAAGCCCCCCTCCTATAGCTAATTTCTGGCATCAGGAGAAGAGGCTGTCTTTTTTACACGAATACGAAACAGATGATTAACCTACTACAATATTAACCAGTTTACCTGGGACAGCAATTACCTTACGAACGGTTTTACCGTCAATAAGTGCAATTCCTTTTTCATGAGCAAGTACATGCTTCTCTAGCTCATCTTTGCTAAGTCCGTTAGCGACTACCAGCTTGTCACGTACTTTACCATTGATTTGGATTACGATTTCTACTTCATCCAGCACCAATGCTTTAGGATCAAATGTTGGCCATTCCTGCATGTGTACGCTACTTGTCTTACCGAGCAATTGTTGCCACATTTCCTCAGAGATATGTGGTGCGATTGGTGCAAGCAGAATGATAAGAGTCTCCATGGCAAAAGCAAAGGTACCGCGGTCTGATTCTGCTGGATAGCTGTACATCTTATTAACTAGCTCCATAATCGTACTGATCGCTGTATTAAAGGTATAACGCTCACCAATATCTTCTGTTACCTTCTTAATCGTATGATGCGTAGTACGGTACAAATCTTTGGCTGCATCATCATTCGCAGCTACTTGATAAGGAGCTTGGAATAATTCTTGATTGCTTTCTACCAAACGCCATACACGATTCAAGAAACGGAAGCTTCCTTCTACTCCAGTATCTGTCCAGTCTAGATCGCGTTCAGGTGGAGCCGCAAACAGAATAAACAAACGAACCGTATCCGCTCCATACTTCTCAATCATTTCGTCTGGGCTTACCACATTGCCTTTTGATTTAGACATTTTAGCCCCGTCTTTTAATACCATTCCTTGTGTTAACAAGCTACGGAACGGTTCATCGAAGGCCAGCATGCCTGCATCATGTAGCACTTTGGTAAAGAATCGAGAATACAACAAGTGCAGGATTGCGTGCTCAATACCGCCAATGTATTCATCGACTTGCATCCACTTGTCTGCGTTCTCTTTAGAGAAAGGCAGTTCCTTGTTGCTTGCATCAGTATATCGTAAATAATACCAAGAAGAATCGATGAAGGTATCCATTGTATCCGTCTCGCGTTTTGCTGCTCCACCACATGTTGGGCACGTGGTTTTCATGAATTCCTCAGAGCTAGTCAATGGATTCCGTTTTCCATCGATAACTACATCTTCTGGTAATAACACAGGCAGTTGTTCTTTTGGTACTGGTACTACGCCACAGCTATCGCAATAAATGATTGGAATTGGCGCGCCCCAATAGCGTTGTCGCGAAACCAGCCAGTCGCGAAGACGATAAGTGGTAGACAATCCGCCTTTACCTTGCTGTTCAAGGACATCAGCAATCGCTTTAATCGCTTCACGGTTTGGCATTCCATCAAATTGAGCAGAGTTTATTAAGGTGCCGTCTTCTGTATAAGGCGCATCGATACCAATTTCCTCAGCTAGAATTTCTGGATTTTCCGGATTAATAACTACTTTAATCGCTAAATCATACTTTTTCGCGAATGCAAAATCACGTTCATCATGGGCTGGCACACCCATTACAGCGCCTGTACCGTAATCAAGCAGTACATAGTTGGCTACCCAGATCGGTACTTGCTCTCCTGTTAGAGGATGCTTCGCGTATGCTCCTGTGAACAAGCCCACTTTTTCAGCATCAGTCGCTGTACGAGTAATGTCGCTTTCTTTCTTCATTTCTTCGACAAAAGCAAGAACAGAAGCTTCTTGTTCTTTACCAGCGATCAATTTTGGTACTAATGGATGTTCCGGTGCCAATACCATATAACTTACGCCATAAAGCGTGTCAGGACGAGTTGTAAATACTTTTACCTGCTCATCATTAAGCTCTGGAATTGTGAAAGTAACATTAGCTCCTTCGCTTTTCCCAATCCAGTTCTTTTGCATCGTACGTACTTTTTCCGGCCAACCAGACAATTTGTCTAAATCCGTCAACAGACGTTCTGCATAATCAGTAATACTAAAGAACCACTGTTCCAAATCCTTCTTCGTTACTTCTGAATCGCAGCGCCAGCATAAGCCATCAATTACCTGCTCATTCGCAAGTACGGTTGAGCATTCTGGGCACCAATTTACAAAAGCACGTTTGCGATATGCAAGACCTTGTTCTAGGAAAGTTAAAAATAACCATTGCGTCCATTTATAATAATCTGGGGAGCAAGTCGCCACTTCACGACTCCAGTCAATACTTACACCCAGACGGTTTAATTGCATTTTCATAAAATCAATATTTTCATATGTCCATTTAGCTGGCTGTGCTCCGAATTTAACTGCAGCATTCTCAGCCGGCAAACCAAATGCATCCCAGCCCATTGGGTGCAATACTTGAAAACCGCTCATACGCTTCAAACGAGCAATAACATCCCCGATTGAATATACACGCATATGGCCCATGTGCAAACGCCCAGATGGATACGGAAATTGCTCAAGGCAGTAAAATTTTGGCTTAGAGGAATCCTCCACCGTTTTGTTTGTTTTTTGTTCGTTCCATTTTTTCTGCCATTTGACTTCCAGCTCTTGTGGATTATACGGCATAGACATTTGCTACATCCTCCTTCTACTCTTTCACAAATCCTTCTTACATTGGTAACATGTTTAAAAGGTTACCCGCGTCTCATGATTAGCAGACAAAAAACCGTCTAGCCCCTAAGACACACAAAAAAACCTCACATCTCTAACAGCCGAAAAAGCTGCTAGGGACGAGAGGTTGTTTTTCTTCTCGCGGTACCACCCTAGTTAGCAAAGCAACTGTTTAACATGATGAAATGTTACCCAGTGCCCTACTCCCTTCCTTTTCCGTAACGTGGACAGACGCTTTTGCCTACACAACGAAAGTCTTCAGCAAAAAAGCAATGAGGGGAGTTCCAAAAAGAATCGGGTTGACTCGCACCTACCGTCAACTCTCTTATGCCGGATCTAGCTTTTGTACTAGGCCTCATTTTCGCTTTGTTCATATATGAATCGATTATAGTCGTTTTTACCGGAACATGTCAATCATGAGGACGTTTGGCTGAAAAAAATAGCCGTTCGCTTTCAGCAACAGGAGGAAGATTCACAAAATCAGCAGTTAGCTTAATTTCTTCAAAGCCAGCCTCTCGTAGCCACAAAATAATCTCTGTTGGCTGATAAGCTCTTTGGTATTGTGTTTCTTCTCGTTTTTGATAGCATCCATTTTCTACCCGAATAAAGAAAGTAAGATCATGCTCTACTTCCATTCGCTCTTCATCCGTATAGCATTGCCAGATGTAATTGATCTCTTCATCTACATGCGTAAATGTGTTATTTCCAAAAAAGGTGAGAATTTTATAAGGACTATGTACATCAAAAAGGAAAGTTCCACCTGGTTTTAGATGCTGGTACACACGCTGAAACGTAGCTTGCACAGCTTCCTTTTCCGTAATATAGCTAAGGCAATCACAGAAGGAAATAACCGAATCAACCGGGCTGACAGAGAGCTCTGTCATATCTTGTTCAACCCAATTAATATCAACATGTGCTGTTTTCATTTTTTCGTAGGCAATTGCAAGCATCTCTGGCGATAAGTCAACACCGGTTACCTGATAGCCTTTTTGGGCCAGAGGAATGGCAATACTGCCTGTACCACATCCCAAGTCAAGAATTGTCTGTGGCTTACCGTGTAGCTGCCAATAATCCTCTGCCCAAACCAGCCAATCCTGATAAGGAGTATCCGCCATCAACGCATCGTAGACTGTAGCTAAATGCGTATATGACATAGCCTTTTCCTACACTTCTACAGTGACGCGAGGTGCATCAGACCATAGTTTTTCAAGATTATAGAAGTCGCGTTCTTCTTTATGGAAAACGTGAACAACTACATCTCCACAGTCAACCAATACCCAACGACCTTGTTCTTCCCCTTCAATACCACGAATATTATACCCATTTTTATGCACCTGATCACGAATTTCACGAACAATCGCCTGTACTTGACGCTCATTGTTACCGTGACAAATGATAAAACGGTCTGCCATAACTGAGATGGTGTGGATGTCAAGCACCACAATATTTTCTGCTTTTTTATCTTCACACGCTTTATATGCTAGTTGAAGTAATTGATTGTCTAATTGTACCATGAAAGGCCTCCTCATTCTATTACAAGATCATTATAAGCAAGCAAAGTGAGCGGATATACCCGCTGTTTTTTTTCAATTAAAAAACGTATTGTTCCTCCGAGCGCAAGTGCTAACGCCTGATTCAAGTCTTGCTCTGCTAGGCACCTAATGTCCTCTACACCAGGATAATTGCGATTGGGTTCAATGTAATCAGCCAGACAAACAACCTTCTCCAGCAAGGACATATTCTCACGGCCTGTCGTATGATAACGAATCGCTTGCAGTATCTCAGCATCCTGTATCTGTAGCTCCTGTTGTACCACAATCGCTCCTACAAAAGAATGCCATAATTCTTTATCCCCTGAAAGCAGATCCTGAGGTAAATCATAACGAAGAAGATAATCTCGTAGCCGCGAAATCTCCCAGCATTTGCAGTAATCATGTAGCAGTCCCGCTAACTCAGCTTTGATCGGATCTGCTCCGTAGCGAATGGCCAGCTTTTTGGCTGATTCTGCGACACCTAAGGTATGCTGGTAACGCTTTTCATGCATTTGAGCTCTAACCTGCTTAAGCAAGGCTTCTCTATGTTGGATCTGCTCCATATAACCCGCTCTCCTTTATATAGCATTCCACCGCTGAAGGAACAAGATAGCGAATACTTTTTCCAATCTGGATCTGTTCGCGGACATACGTAGAAGAAAGGTCCCAAAGCGGAATCTCGATAAAATCCACATAGGGTGTCCATCTTGAAGGTTGTGGTGCGAAGTGAGGACGATGAAATCCAATAAAACGTACCAGCTTTACCAACTCTTCTATGGCATGCCACTGTGGTAGCATCTCTACCATGTCCCCTCCAATAATAAATGAGAACTCGTAAGTAGGATGTAATGTAACTACTTGTTGCATCGTGTCAACAGTGTAAGAAGGACCTTCTCGATCCAGCTCTACCGTCGTAATTCGAAACTGCGGATGATTACGTATTGCTAATCGTACCATTTCTGCTCGGTGAATAGCGTTTGCTACACTTTTTTTCTGTTGTTTATGGGGCGGAACATGAGCAGGCATAAACCAAACCTCATCAAGTTTTGCCTGCTCTCTCGCCTGCTCGGCAATTAATAAATGTGCATTATGAATTGGATCAAATGTGCCACCCATTATCCCAATACGTTTCATATGCTTTCTTTAATCCCTATGGTAGCACGATCGTTTTATTTTCTTTTGACTCTTTGTACAAAACAACGGTATGACCGATTAATTGTACCATTTCCGCACCTGCTCCAGTTGCCAAATCTTCTGCCACTGCATGCTTGTCATCCATATTATTTTGCAAAATGGAGACTTTAATAAGCTCGCGTACCTCTAGAGCCTCTTGAATCTGCTTTACCATATTTTCATTTACTCCGCCCTTCCCTACTTGAAAAATAGGCGTAAGGTGGTGAGCCATAGAGCGCAAATAACGTTTTTGTTTACCAGTTAGCATTTAATTTCCTCCTTGTTGCAAATGCTGCAACACAATTTCTCTCATTTTGTCAGTAGGCGCCGCTTCACCTGTCCACAGTTCGTAAGCCAGCGCCCCTTGATTTATAAACATGCCAAGACCTGAGTGATGGGTTGCTCCGATTTCTTTGGCACACTGTAACAATTGTGTTTCTAATGGGTTATAGATTAAATCGCTTACGATTAAATCAGGCCGTAAGCATTTTCTATCTACAGGCATTTCATGAATATGAGGGTACATTCCAATAGAAGTCGTATTGATTAAAAGGGTGCTGTCTTGAATCGCTAGCTCCGCTTGAGCAAATGAATATACACGTATAGGGATTTGAGACCCTAGAGCCATTGCCAATAATTCTGCACGCTCAAGTGAGCGATTCACAATCCGAATTTCTTTTACTCCACGTTCTACCAATGTACACGCAACTGCGCGAGCGGCACCACCAGCACCTAATAGCGTAACAGTCTGCTCTGTTAAATCAATCCCTGTTTCTTCTAATAACGAGCGAACATACCCTGTTCCATCAGTATTATATCCAATCAGGGTGCCATCTTCATTTACAATAGTATTAACGGCTCCAATCCGTTCTGCCAAGGGATCAATTTTATCCAAATACGGAATAACGGCTACCTTATGCGGTATGGTGACGTTAGCGCCTCGCATGCCTAAAGCACGAATAGCCTCGACCGCTTCTTTAATCTGATCATCATTAACTTCGAAAGCTGCATAAGCAAATGGTAATTGTTTTTGTTCAAAAGCCGTATTATGCATCACTGGAGATAAGGAATGTCCTACAGGACGTCCAAACAGCCCAACCATTGTCGTTTTACTATGTAACAGGAAGACCCCTCCCCCAAGTAAAGTTAGAAAAGCCCCTCCGCAAAGAAGGGGCTTGCTTGTTGTTCAAGTGATCGACACAGACTTGATTAAATTAAGCCTTTTCGTAATCCGACACTTACACCCTTTGGCACATGTACTTCTACGACCCCTTTTACTTTTCCCTGAAGCGCAATCCAGCCAAGCCCAGCAATAACAATATCAGTTGGTCCATTTGTATCAATTTTTAGCGTATAGCGGGTAAATGGCAATAACGCTTTAGCCGCTTCTCCTGAAGGTGGGGCAAGCATCTCCCCATGATGCTTCTCCAGCACTTCTTCCGCATTATCTAATTTTGTACGGTGAATGTACAAGTCATTAGCCAAATAGCAAGCAAATGGCTGACGTTCTCCTCTTACATAGTCAACGCGAGCCAATCCACCGAAGAACAACGTCTGTTTATCGTTTAATTGGAAGACGCGCGGATTAATCCGTGATTTCGGAGTAAGTTTGCGTAAATCCTCAGGTGACACAAGATGACCAATCTGATCACGATTAATAATACCAGGTGTATCAAAAATAGAACGTCCATCCTCTAGAGGAATCTCGATCTTATCTAAGGTAGTTCCTGGGAAGGGCGATGTGGTGATTTCCATGTCCGCTGCACCGTAATCGTGTAAAATCCGATTAATCAGCGTGGATTTACCAACATTAGTTACCCCTACAATATAAACATCGCGTCCTTTGCGGAATTCACCAATCCGAGCAAGTAGCTCATCAATCCCTATTCCTTTTTCCGCACTCACGAGAACCACTTCATTCGGCTTTAAACCACGTTCTTTCGCTTCATGCTGAATCCAGTTTTTCACACGATTAAGATTAATATTGCGCGGTAATAAATCTACTTTATTTCCGACCAACAAGATTGGATTTTGTCCAACAAATCGCGGCAATCCCCGTAGCCAGGAACCTTGGAAATCAAATAAATCAACTACCATAACCACTAAACATTTTGTGGAACCAATTCCATTTAAAATACGGAGAAAATCATCATCATGCATTTCTACAGGCGCTACTTCATTATAGTGTTTAATGCGAAAACAACGCTGACAAATCACTACTTCACGCTTCAATGCAGAAGCTGGTGCATAGCCTGGCTTCGCTTTATTTTCTGTCTGTATTTCAACTCCACAGCCCGCACAGCTAACTGGGCCCTCGAAGTCCTGATTTACTTCTTGTTGTTGTACCACGAAATCATTCCTTTCTTGCTCATCCAGTGCAGGGCAAGTCGTTCCATTTTCCGGTTAAATCGCGTAAAAAAACCATCCGAATTTTTAACTGGAACAACCAAAATGGTATGAAACCCTAAAAGGTTGCCGCCCAGCACATCTGTAAACAATTGATCTCCAATAACGACTGTCTCCTCAATGCGAACATTCATAATTTCAATCGCACGTTTAAACGCCTGATTGGTAGGCTTTCGCGCAGCTGGAATATAGTGGCATTGTAAGGGTTCACAAAAGTGTAAAACCCTTGCCTTATTATTATTGGATACAACCGTCACTTGAATTCCTGCTTCATCCAAACGCTTAAACCAATTCATTACTTCTGGAGTAGCATCAGGTGTATCCCATCCAACTAACGTGTTATCCAAATCAGTGATTACCGCTTTGATGTTACGTTTTCGGAGTTCATCTATATTAATGGAAAAGATGGATTCCACATACTCATTTGGGGTTAACTTCTGTAAAAGCAAATGCCCGTACCTCCCGCTCACCGTTCACTGGTCTTGTACGCACCACGAACGAGATATCGGGACTAACTATACCATATTTGGAAGGCTTGTTGCAAAACAAAATCAAATCTGCTATAAAGAAAGGTTCTCTTTTTCAATTAATTTGCAAACCCGCTCTGTTGGCCGCCAACAATCAAAACGATAAGAAGGCTTCGTCTCATACCCGAGCCTCCCACAGGAGTACGTGGTTTTATCACCCTGACCGCCCTTGTGCACACAAAAATGCTGACATGTCGCACAGCAATGAAACCGATTCGTATCAGCCATCTCGTTTATTCCTCTGTTCTTCCAAACCAATGATATCGATTTCGGGCAACCCAAGCATATGCTTTTTCACCAAAATAAGCAGCACCGGGCAAATAAAAGAACGGGGATAACCAGCAAAAATAAGTAAGGGCAAGCAATTTTCTCACTGCATAAAATGCTCTTAGACGTTCTCCTGAGGGAAGAAGGACCTCCATTGCTTCTCCGCATGCTTTATCCTGTAAATCACAAGCAGGCGCTTCCTCGTAATGACGCCACTCTATCTGATGCTTTTTCCCGGGTAACAATAAACTAGTTAACCGTTCACGAATAAAGCAGCACATCTTGCAATGCTCATCATAATAAACGATAGTCTTACTCATGTTACATTCCTTCTTTCCAAGCGGGGAGTGAAAAAATACTAAGCTGTTCAAATCTTTCCTTCTGTTCCTCTTCCCGCAGAAAATTAGAAAAGCCGACACCAATCAATCTAACACCGCTTGAGAAATCAAATTCGTCCAATAAAAATTCTAACCATTCCTCCCAGGATGTTCCTGACATTACTTTACGCTGTTTGCTTTTTGTTGTGAAGTCAGTAAATCTTACTTTCAGCGTGAGGGTTTGAGGATGTACCCCCTCCTGCTCCGCTTCTTCTTTTATATGAGCAAGTAATTCACGGGCAATTTCAGCGATTCGGTCACGCTCCTGTAAATCGTACACTAGGGTGGTTTCGCGGCTAATGGATTTAACAGGGCGATCCATTTCAATTTCTCGTTGATCAATTCCGCGTGAACGCCCGTATAGCGCATGTCCCCACTTGCCAAATAGTTGAACCATTTCCTCTACAGACAGCTCCCACAAATCTCGAACTGTCTCAATCCCCTTTTTAGATAAAACCTCCTGCGATTTTTTACCTACACCATGTAAAACACTAATTGGTAACGGAGCCAGAACATCCAAAGCATTTTCCGCACGGATAATGACAAAAGCATCTGGTTTTTTCAAATCACTGGCGATTTTGGCTAGAGACATATTGTAGGATAAACCGATACTACAGGTAAGGCCCGTTTCTTGTTTAATACGTCTTTTCAACTCTTTGGCAATGGGAACTGCGTTTTCGTAATGGGACACATCTAAGTAAGCTTCATCTAGTCCGATGGGCTGATACAATTCCGCATACTCGGTATAAATCCGTCTAATTTCCTCGGATTTTTCATGATAACGAGCGAAGCGACATGGAACAAAAATACCCTGTGGACATTTTTTTCGTGCAAGAGCAACTGGCATAGCAGAACGCACACCAAACGAACGGGCCTCGTAGCTGCAGGTAGCTACTACGCCCCGATTGCCGGTGCCTCCCACAATGACAGGCTGATTCCGCCATTCTGGATGATCCAGTTGTTCTACGCTAGCATAAAATGCATCGATGTCCACATGAATAAATTTTTTCATAGCCGCTTCACCCAAACATATATTCTCATCCGATTCTATTGTTATTATAGAACACTGGGTGTAACGATTCAATTCACTTCGTTGGCCTATTTGCATTTTGAGTAGTATCCCAGGGTTTGTTTACCCATCTACGCATGGCAAAGCACCCGCGGAACCATTCATCCATTCCTTGTGCAATCCATACTCCAAGCAAACCAAGTCCAAAATAGATACCAAGCGTATAACTAAAGACTACCGCAATCCCCCACATCGCAAAAATGCCGATGATTACTGGGAATCGCACATCACCAGCGGACTTTAACGAACCCATTAAAACAATGTTCATTGCTCTACCTGTTTCGGTAAGGACCATAATCCACAAAACAGGGAGGGCTACAGCAATAATAGCTGGGTCAGTCGTAAACATTTGTAAGATCGGCGAGCCTAACAATGCGATAATCAGTGTCGTGACAAACGAGGCACACATTGAAATTTTTAAGGTGCGCATCCCTCGATGTAATGCCTTATCGTATTGTTTCCCGCCAATATAACGGGCCACCAGCAACTGTGTACCTTGTGCAATCGCTAATGTAAATAGATAGCAGATCATAGAAATATTCAATACATAGACACGTGCTGCCAGCGATGCAGTTCCCATCATCGCAATAAATCCTGTAATGATTACTTGTGATAGCTGGTAGGACAAATTTTCACCAGCCGAAGGAATCCCAATCGATAAAAGTCCTTGGATGTCCTTTTTTCTTACAATAAAGATATCTTTAAATCGAATACGTAAAGCAAGCTGACGAAAAACCAAATAGATCAAAGCACCCACTGCAAAGGCACGTGCGACCACCATTGCCCAAGCTACGCCAGTCACTCCCGTAATAGGCAATCCAAAAATACCGGTAATCGCGATAACATTACCACCTACACTAATCATGTCCATCAACAGGGTAACCATCAAGGAGTCCTTCGTATATCCATGACTGCGAAGTACAGCACTTAAAGCTAAGGCAATTGATTCTAGAAACAAGGACGCCCCACAAATTTGTACAAACAAAAGTCCATAGGAAAGAACATCTCCTTCAAGCTCAAAAAGACCAAGGAATTGTTTACCAAATATTACTACAATTGTAGCAACAACCATTCCAAACCAAAAATTTAAGCCAAAAGCAGATCGTGCCAGCTGTCTTGCCTGATCTAATTGATTAGCTCCTAGTCTTTGACCAATCAAAATAGTCGCACCAATTGACGTCACGTTAAAAATTAAAATAAAAATATTTAAGAGCTGATTTGCCACGCCTACACCTGTAGCTGCGTCATCGGAATAATGACTCAGCATCAGAGTTGCAATAATCCCCATCCCCATATGTAGCACTAATTCAAAAAAGATCGGCCACGTAATTTGAAATAGAGTTTGACGCTGATATTTGTTTGTTTCTGTGTTCACATTCACCCTTCTTTACTCCATTGACATCGATTCATGCTCAAAGATTTGTTCATTATAACGCGATGTTAGGTGGATGGGAATAGAGATAAACATGCAGACAAAAAAATGAGCTACCCACAAGGTTAGGTAGCTCCCATTTATCTTTTTTTAGGTTTTCTCCACTACACTGTTCATTACGATCAAGGAAATCTTACATGTCTTATATGTTACTGTGTTGCTTATTTAAATGTTTTAAAACGCTCATCTAGTGGTTTGAATTCTTTTTCGTTAGGAGCCATTGTTGGTTGACCAAATGGCATTTGAGCAATTAGTTTCCAATGAGCTGGAGTATTCCACTCTTTTCTCACGTCTTCATCAATTAATGGATTGTAATGTTGCAAGGTAGCTCCTAAGCCTTCCATTTCAAGAGCAGTCCAGATAACAAATTGATGCATACCAGAAGATTGTTGAGACCAAATAGGGAAGTTATCTTTATAAAGCGCAAAATCCTTTTGCAATTGCTCTACAACTTGTTGGTCTTCAAAGAAAAGCACTGTTCCGTAACCATTACGGAAAGATTTCATTTTTTCTTCAGTTGGAGCAAAGTTATTATCCCCTACTACCTTACGCAATGCTGCTTCTGTCAAATTCCACAATTTATCATGTTGTTCTCCTAATAGAAGAACAATGCGAGCTGTTTGGGAATTAAATGAAGATGGCGTATGCTTTAGGGCAAATTCGATGATTTCTTTGATTTTATCATCTGAGATGCTTACTTCTTTGCTGATACCATAAATAGAACGTCTTCCTTCAACTGCTGTATAGAAATCTTTTGCCATGGTAGATGCCTCCCTGTTGTTAGAAAAAATAATGCTACTCAAAACATTGCCCTAATGGCGTCAAGTTATACAGACGCAACAGTGAAACGTTTGTTTACAAATTGTGGATTTTCAAGCTCGTCTAGTACTGCAATCGCATAATCCTCCATGCTGATAGAGCTTTCACCTTTTGCATTTACCAATAAATTGTCTTCCCCTTTTTGATAACGCCCTGTGCGCTCACCTGGTTCAAACATGGCTGATGGGCTCAAGAAAGTCCATTGAGGTAGATTGGATTGCTTTAGAATCTCTAGATTTTTGCCTTGATTTGTCGCTGTAGCCAAATATTCTTTAGGGAATTCTGGTGTTTCAAATAGACGAACCGTTTTCGCTTCATCTACAAACAAGCTTCCCGCTCCTCCAACTACAAATAACTTTGTTTGTGGAGCATTTTTTAGCGCTTCAATCAAAACATTTCCTGCTTCCACATGTAAATGTTCTTCGCCTGGCTTTGCACCAAAGGAATTAACAACAACATCAAATTTATTTACATCCTGAGTAGTTAGGTCAAATATGTCTTTTTGTAGTACAGCTACCTTTTGGTTTTGATCAAGCTTGGATGCATCGCGTACAATAGCTGTCACTTCATGACCTCTTTGCAATGCCTCTTGCATGATCAATTTTCCTGCTCTTCCTGTTGCTCCAATAATAGCGATTTTCATCGTATAGGCCTCCTTATTTAGGAATCAAACATCAAACACGGTGCTCATTTGAATAAATCAGATCAGATCAAGTCATTGGACAACCGCTCTTCTTGTAACTATTTTAGTTACAACTAAACCTTTTGTCAAATGTTTTTTTTAGATTGCCCAAAATTAGTCGATTTGTGCATAGAACCTAACAAACTTTTCTCTTATGTTACGCTTTATATCTAGCAAAAAAGCGCGTAAACAAAGGAATCCCTCGTTCCTTGTTCACGCGCTTTCGTTTTCCTTATGCTTCTGTTTGCTGGTTCACTAGCTGTACAAACGCCTTACAAATCCCAAGCATTTGTTCGTCATGCATCCACATACGTTCAGGATGCCATTGGACTGCAATTGTGCGACCATCTTCGCTTTCAAAGCCTTCAATGACCCCATCAGGAGCCACAGCCGTCACACGGTAACCTGTAGGCAATGTTTTAACAGCCTGATGGTGAGAGCTATTGACTAAAACGGTTTCAGATCGTAAAGCCCTCTTTAAAAAGCCATCTGACACCTGAATGTAGTGAGAGCCGTACTGCTTTGAACCAATTTGCTGATGTTGCAACGCGTTTGGATATGCACTCTCGATATCCTGAATCAGGCTACCCCCGACTGTTACAGCTATCATTTGTGCCCCTCTGCATATTCCAAGCATTGGCTTACGTGCACGTAATATAGCACGGATTAGTCGGAGCTCGGCTTGATCACGTTCGTAGTCCACTTCACCAAGCCGTTGATGAGGAGCTTCTCCGTAGAGATGAGGGGCAGGATCAACGCCACCAGTCAAAAGCACAGCGTCCACAGCCCCCAGCATCTCAGCAATTGGATAGAATTCCTCGTGTATTAACGGCAAAAGAAGCGGTATTCCTCCGCTTCTGATAATGCCTTCCACGTAACAATGACTCGTGTAGAAAAAATGATCCACACGATTGTCTGAAACATACATTTTGGAACTAGCGATCCCGATAACCGGACGCAAGCCTCTCGCTCCCTTTCTACTCGCGACGGGCGTATTTATAATCGACGAAGCCTAGTGCGTCGATGACTACGCCTTTCACATCATCCTTTTGTAACCATTTATATGTGTAATAGTAGATCGGAGTGACTGGCATTTCATTCATGAGCATCGTATCAGCTTGTTTTAATAGCTCCCTACGTTTCTCCTGATTACCTTCCGCTGAAGACTTGGCTAAAAGCTCGGTATATGTTGGATTAGACCATCCAGATTTGTTGCTACCACCTTCTGCTTTAAATACCTCCAAAAAATTAATTGGATCATTAAAATCACCAATCCAACTAGCACGTGCAATTTGGAAGGAGCCTTCCTTCATCGCTTCACGCACTACTTTTAACTCCATGTTTTTCAGTTTCACTTCTACGTTCAAGGTTTTGCGCCATTGATCCTGTATAGCTTGCGCAAGCTTTGCATGTAACTCATCCGTATTATACAAAAGCTCGATTTCTGGTAATTTTGTCAGCTTCTCTTCTTTTAAGCCTTCTGCTAACAGTTGTTTCGCTTTCGGAATATTATTATCTGTAAAATAACCACTAGGGTTTAATGACATGGATGGAGGTAGGATTCCAAGTGCCGCTGTTCCCCCCGTTTGCACAATGTTATCAATCAGTGCCTGACGATTGATCGCATAGGCAAATGCTTGACGTATTTTTTTATTGTTGAATGGGGCTTTTTTGGTGTTAAATACATACCAGTACGTTCCCGCTGTCGCTTGAGTATGTAATTTATCTTTTAATGCACCAATCGCATCTGACGGAATATCTCCTAGGGGAGAACCAGACCAATCTAGCTCGTTGTTATCATACATGCTCAATTCTGTTGTAGAATCCTCAATCATGTTAAACTCTAACTTTTCCAATTTTACATTCGCTTTATCCCAATACGTAGGATTCTTCTCAAATGTAATCTTAGATTTATGCTGCCATTCTTTCATAATGAATGGGCCGTTTCCAACTAGTGTGGACGCATTATTTGCCCATTTCTCATTAGCCTCTACCACCTTTTGGTTCACTGGATAGTAGGTCACGGAGGACAGTAACTCCAGGAAGAAAGGAGTTGGATTTTCTAGCTGTACCTCCAGTGTTTTATCATCAAGCGCTTTTACACCTACTTGATCTAATGTTACCTCTTTGGCATTGGCCTTTTGACCATTCTTAATATAATAAAGCTGGTAGGCATACTCAGAGCCTGTTTTCGGATCTAAGACACGTTTCCAAGCATATTCAAAATCCTTTGCGGTAACCGCATCACCATTTGACCATGTAGAGTTGCGCAATTTGAATGTATAGGTTTTCAAATCGTCTGAAATCGTATAGCTCTCTGCTACTGATTCATGCAGCTTGCCATCCTCGCCCAAACGGAACAAACCATCAAAGGCGGAGCGGGCAACAGCCATGGAAATAGCGTCCTGTGCTAAACCTGGGTCAGCAGTTGGCGGTTCGGTTTTAATATTGAGGCGTAATTTCTGTTCCTTCGTTCCAGCATTTGCTGTCTTTTCAGGTTTAGAAGTTGAATCGGAACTGTTTGTACTAACTACACCACACCCCGCTAGCACGGAAGACAGAAGCAGGATAGTACAGAGGGAACGGATGGGAAATCGCTTCATCGGTTTACACTCCTCATTTTTCAAATAGCAAAAAATCATTTCGATCTTTCTTCACGAGGTTCTCAAGGAAAAGCACTTTACCATTAGAGTAAGAAATCGAATTTTTGCATAATCATTCATACCATCAACGGTATATTTTCTTGTCCTAATGCGCTTTTCGGCTCATGCCTTCAGTGAAAACTTTTTATTATTATAGTGGATTCGTTTATTCATGTATATACAAATGTAATCAAACGATGGTGATATTTTCATGATAAGACCACTTGGAGCACAGATGCTGGAAATGACGGAAAAGGCTGGTGGCCAATGAGGAATCTATATAGAGTATCTTTCTACGGGTGAATATTTTATGCATAAAGAAAACAATCTTTTCTATTCAGCTAGTCTTGAATCAATCAAAGACCATTTTACCTAGCTTACCAATAGTTTGTTTAGCGATGTACTTCTCTAATCCATGTTGTAAAAGAAATAATCTGATTTCAACACAAAAAGACGCCCGTAACAACACGAACGCCTTTTACTACTACCGTTTTTTCTACTTATGCTTAGGGCTTGCTATGGCTCCGCTATGAGTCTTTGCACTTCCTCTAGCAATTCCTCTACGCCTGGTCTGTCAAACTGAGGAACTGCCGATATAGGCATAGCGGATAACCTGTTCCTTGTCCAATAAATACGCGCTCGGAACAGCAATCCGAAAAGAATCCCATTTGATAGGAGTAAACACCTCATACGCTTTTATTACTTCACGAGTTGAATCTGAGAGCATGGGAAATGGCAGCTTGGTGCTATCGGCATACTGCATGAGATTTTGTAATTTTTGACCCGCAATAATAACAATAGGTACACCTAGCTTGTCAAAACGGGTACAGGCAGTCTGTAAGGCTTCCAACTGTTTACGACAATTCGGACACCAGGTTCCCCGAATAAATAAAAGAAGCAAAGGCTTACCCGCATATTGATCTAGCCTGATCGTTCCTTTGGTGGATTCCAGTGCAAAATCTGGAGCTTTATGCCCGATTGCTAAACCTTTTTTCCCCATATGATCTCCCCCCTCTACTCTCTTGAGCGGTTCGTCATTTGTTGCCACACTGTCCCGCTTGCTTCTTCTCCACCCTCGATTCGCTCAATAGCTAATTTAATTTGCAAGCTAATTTCAAACTCCCTATCCTCTTCAGCTTGGTGTAGAGCTGGCAAGGCTGATTCATCGCCTACTTCATATAGAAAACGAGCAGCACGCCAACGAACCAATTTATTGGAATCACGCAAAGCTTCGATCATCGCTGGGATCGCTTTAGGATTTCCTAAGTCAGATAAGGTGTCACCTGCTGTTCTTCTAACGGAAGGCGAAGCATCCCGTAAGGCTAGATACAACAAAGGAAGAACTTCTTCTGTCCCAATCATCCCCAAATAAACAACAGCCAAGCGACGTATAGACGCTTTCTCATCCTCCAATGCTTTTTTCATCAGTGAAAGGTCTTCTTCCGTTGGCTCCATTCGCTCTAATACAGCATAGCGTTTACGCCAATCAGGATCGGTAAACATTTCTATCGTCACCTTTAGCGGTGGTTGTGGTTTTGGCAGCTCCTGTTGTCCCCCTTGAGCTAATGCTACTTGCAGTAACGCTTGTAAACGCGCCTCGTCATAAGCAGCATCTAATTCCTGCGCTACTTCCTCACCGACTTCCTTTGCATTTCCATAACGTGCGCCTTGCTCAACCCACTGACGCTCTGTAATTAAGTTCGGGGAACTAACTCCAGCCTGCATGGCCATTTTTGCAAACCGTTCTGGAAGTCCCGTACGGGTTTCTTCTCCATTTGCAATAACCTTTACCTGCATAGGAATATCTCTAAACATTTGTACATATACTTGTAATTCGCCAAAGGCAGGTGCTTCTTCCTGATTATGAGCCCAATCATTGCTACTCATTTCTTCAGCACCCAATATCTCTTTCGCTTCCGCTAGTATTGGTTGCCAAGCTGCATTTGACAATCGTTCTAATGCAATAAAGTCTACAACCTGAAAAACCCCTTTCACTCCTTCAATACCTAACAGCTTTTGGATATACTGCGGGGCCTGTCCTTTTGTTTTTTGGGTAAAATTATGTTGAACACCATTCGGAAGCTGTTCATCTAACGTCAGCTTCATGGTATTAGGACTTGGTGTTGGTTCAATGGAGCGAATTTTCATTAGCTCAACTCCCCCTTTTTTTCATGATAAGTGATTGTCTCAAGTAAGCGATATCTCCAGCGTTACGCATGCTTTTCGCTAGTATAGCATAGGATAATCCAGCCAATAAAACTTCACTGACAGTTTGGAGCATCTTTCGTTGCTTTTGATTGTTCATTTATGTAAGACAAAAATGGGTCACTTTCTCACCCATTTTTACTGTTGTTATTCTCCTTATTGAACTAGCAATTCGTATGTTACCTCTGTCACATATGGGTCTGGCATATCAGGAAGCTTCATTTTACCACGTATCTGTAATTGATGAACTCCAATGCTTAATGGTTTTAGCATGAGCCAAAAACCATCGGTAGCTGCATTCGCCTTTTTACATGTACCAACAGGAACCTCTATGTCAAGAAGATTATCATAAGGTAGCTGAATGGGGAAAATTGGAGAAGAAACACGATACACTTCCGTTTTTATTGGATATCCATCCAAAATAACGTTTGCTTCTACAATATGGTCTGCTAGATATTTTGCACCACCGGATAAATCTAGGGGCATTCCTGTTATTTTCGGTAAAAGAAGGTCATTACTGACTGCACTACATACGGGGAAAAAGATCGGCTTTGTATGTGGAATCGTACATGTACGATTCGCTGGGCGTCCACTGTAACTTCCAGCCAAAAACCAAACGGGTCTTTCGTGTTGTTTCATTTGATACACTTCTGAGTAGTCGCCAGTTAGGTCCAATAATGGATGAATAGCCTTTGGAATGGAAAAAGCCCATTGCCACCATTCTATCGCCCAATCACTATAACTTTTATAAGACGGTTGCGAAGTCGGAGGAAAGACCCGCGGGTCAACAATAAGTTCGTGACTCATTGATTTCACCTCCTACCTTATCTTATTTCAATGTACATGAAGCGAAACGGCAGATGGTGAGGTTCGATTGTCTTTTTTGCCTTTTTAAAAAAAACAGGGCGTAAATGGTATCTTTTTTCTTTTTTTGGAATAGAATAGTTCGTGCTGTTTTTAGTATCACACTAGCTATCTCCCTTTTACCAATCATGATATTTTTTCTAAATGTTCAAAAATAATTAACAATTACCTCCTATCTTTTTCCTTATTTTGGATCATAATAGGAAGTAGAAAGCCTCTTGTATTACCAAACTTTTTGAAACTTATTTGTTTCTGCATCGTATAAACAAGTAAGAATATAAATAGGAGTTGAAAGAGTGATGAGGACGTACACATTTTTGTTCGAAACAAAAACGAACAGATGGGAAGAACGTGTAGAAGCGAACAGCATGTTGGACGCCGCTCGCAAAGCAAAGGTATTGGCTATTGAAAAATCAAAAGCCCTAGCGACCAAAATTATGTTCTCCTTTTACCACGTTCGAGCAGTATAAGAAGCTATCTTCTTTGCAATAGATATGGCAGGTGATCCACAACATGTTATCAGCAGCATATGTCCAATGAAACGCTCCCTTTTATTTAGCAAGGGAGCGTTTTGCTATATACAAAGCTGGTATTATCCTCAATTTTTCTATTTCGCCTTCAGATGATAGCAGATCCAATCAGACGCTACATTCTTGATCCGTGTCAGGAAACATATACCAAGGTAAAGGGTACTGATCAAAAACTTTAGCTATGCCTTTTTCTTGTCTTTATGCTCATCATGCTATGTAGATGGGCGAGTATTTGTTTTAGGAGGCATTTCTGATATCGTAAGTAGCTTTTTACCCTCCTTTCTTCAAATCTAAGCGCTCTAGTAATTCTAGTAGGAACGGTCGTCATCATCTATTTGTTATCTTATCTTCCTATCGACAGATCAAGCTTTGATGCCTCCCACTAACATGACAGACGCCTATCTTATAAAACACAAAAAAACCGATGAATTATCTTCATCGGCTCAGACTGTGGACAAACTCTTCTTATGCTACTGATATAAGGAGAGTTTGTTTTATTTTTTGTTGGTAAAAAGTCAGTAATTGAAGAAGCTTACGCTTCTCCTTTTCAGGATTCCAGAGCCAAGTAGCGAGCTTTTTTAAATTCATAGAAGCAAAAACAAGCATCACCTGCATGGTCACTTTTTTAATCCCTCGTAAAGTGGTCCATCTCAAGCCATGCTTTTCCTTTAAATCTGCAAATACTCGTTCAATCGTTTCTTTTCTTCTTGAATAGATTTCTTTATTTTTTGGCGTATGTCTAAGATGATCAGCTTCTTCTATGTATTCCGTCCATATATGACGACTAATTTTTTTCACTGAATCCTTGCTATTTGTACATTGGTTCCGAAAGGAACAATCTTTGCAGATTGATGGATTCGATCTGTACATTCGATACCCCTCACGGGTTGTTGTCTCATAAGATAATATTTCATTTGCAGGACAAATATAGCAATCATAATATTCATCATAAGTATATTCGTATCTCTTAAAGAATCCATCCTTTGTACGTGGTCGCGTATACGGCATTACAGGACGTATACCAGACGTAATGAGGGTTTTAGCAATATAAGGAGTTTTATAGCCTGCATCTACTGCTACTGCATACGGTTTTCCTACTTGATGAATAGCTTGACTTAAAACATCTTGGAACATTTGGCTGTCGTGAACATTAGCAGCTGTTACTTTTGCACTTAAGATGAATCCGTTCTTATCGCTTGCGGCATGGAAAGAATATGCAAATAATCTTTCTTTTTCATCCTTAATAAACCAACCACTATCAGGATCAGTAGTGCTCAACTTCACTTCCTTTTTTATATACTCAGACTTTTTTGGCAAGGGCTTCTTTCCGTGATCGATCCTATCCTGATTTAATTCGTCTGTTAAATAAGATAGATATTTTTTAGGCTCTTGTTCAACTATAGTCTTTATGTATTTCTTCTTATTAGCATTAGCCTTTACATGAGTAGAATCAATAAACATAACAGAAGGATCAACAAATCGATGCTTAAGAGCTTGTCCAAGAATATGTGCGAAAATGGTTTCAAAGAGGTCTGTATCTTGAAAACGACGAGCATAATTTTTACCGAAGGTAGAGAAATGAGGAATTGGTTGAGTGAAGTCATAACCGATAAACCACCGATAAGCTACATTCGTTTCCAGTTCTTTGATTGTCTGACGCATAGATTTTATTCCAAATAAATATTGAATAAATACGATCTTGATTAATACAACAGGGTCGACACTCGGTCTCCCATTATCTTGCGAGTATTTGTCTTTTACAAGGTCGTATATAAAAGTAAAATCAATTGCTTTCTCAATTTTACGAACTAAATGATTAGAAGGGACAAGCTCATCTAATGAAACAACAGACAGTTGGTAACGGGCTTCTGCATCTTGTCTTTTTAACAAGAAACTCACTCCTTTCCACTATATTCATACATTCAACAAAAAAGCGTGCAGACCTTCATACCTTTCGGTATTTTGTCTACACGCTGAACCGATGAATTATCTTCATCGGCTTTTCTATAAAGTATGGCGGAGGGAGAGGGATTCGAACCCCCGTGACGTTGCCGCCTAACGGTTTTCAAGACCGCCCCGTTATGACCACTTCGGTATCCCTCCGTGTAGTAAATGTTGGTAACAACCTCTCAACAAAATCTATTATAACTGATGTAAATTTATTTAGCAAGAGTGAAATAAAATTTTTTTATATTTTTTTGAAGTACTAAAAAAATCACTTACACATGTAAGAACCTTTCTCTTTGAGTCAATATCCATTATATGGTACCATCTACATTATATTATCATCCAAGATGCAGACACCATGGAGGCAATCGCCTGCTCATCTATAACTAGACCACAGCAGATCCTATATGCTTGGGAAGGAGACAGGATTAAATGAATACGCAGCCATATAAGTCGAATCGTATCCATGCACATCAGTCAAAAATCCGGACAATCCTTACCGTTGTCGGAATTATTTTAATTGCCGCCAATCTCCGTGCTGCCATAACAGCAGTTGGACCTCTGATTGGTGATATTCTTCATACAACAGGTCTATCTGGCACTACTGCTGGAATGTTAACTACCCTGCCTTTAATTGCTTTTGCAATCCTATCTCCCATTACCCCAAAACTAGCCCGTCAATTTGGTATGGAAAAAACTTTATTTATTGGGCTACTTGTACTTAGCCTAGGTATTCTCTTACGCTACTTTCCTTCAACTATTTTTCTATTTGTTGGTACCGCTTTGATTGGGTCAGCAATCGCAGTCGGAAACGTCTTGTTACCTAGCCTAATCAAACGTGATTTTGCCCATAACATTGGAATTATGACGGGCGCTTATTCTCTATCAATGGGGATCTTTGCCGCACTAGCATCTGGACTTAGTGTACCGATTGCACACGGATTACAGGTTGGGTGGAGAGGCTCGCTATTCAGTGTGGTCTTTCTGAGCATTGTGGCTACATTGATATGGATTCCTCAGCTTCACTCTCTACATATTCCGCAAAAGTCATCAATAGATAAGGTGTCTGGAAAAAGCATTTGGCGTTGTCCTCTTGCTTGGCAGGTCACACTCTTTATGGGCTTGCAGTCATTAGCTTTTTACGTAAGTATTTCATGGTTACCGGCTATCTTAATCGATCGTGGCTATAGTGCCGAATCAGCAGGATGGATTTTGTCTCTCATGCAATTTGTCAGTTTACCAGTTAGTTTTATTGTTCCAATGATAGCTGGTCGCAGTAGGAATCAGAGTGGACTAGCCGCTCTCGTTTCGCTGCTTGGCATGATTGGCTTTACAGGGCTTCTTTTAGGTAATGACGCTTTGTTGTTTCTATGGATTATGTTTATTGGATTAGGGCAGGGTGGAAGTATCAGTCTGGCTCTCACTATGTTTGCCCTGCGCGCTCCCAACGTTATGGTATCAGCAGAGTTATCTGGTATGGCCCAGTCAATAGGGTATACACTAGCAGCTTGTGGTCCTATTTTGTTTGGATTTTTACACGATGTCACGAATGATTGGAATCCTTCTCTGCTTGGGATTATTGTGGTTATTTTCCTACAGCTACTCGTGGGTCTAGGTGCAGGTAAAGATGCTTATGTAACACAGCTAGATACATCGGAAAAAACTAGTCATTCCTCATAAATAGAGTCTGAAATAGGGTAAGCTCCCATAAGCTTACCCTATTTCTTGTTCATATTACGAATCTAAATCAATCCTGGTAGGGAGTTTTTCGATCTTTTCTTTGTTCAAGCTATCCTTAGAATCATACACAAGGATTTGTTACCCTTTCACTTCTTACGCATAAAATGTATAACGCTAAAGGAAGGGGGTGATGTCTTTTGTCTTATCACATCCATGTTTCCATATCTAAGCGAAAATTATATTTATTCAATGGAAACAAGCTCGTTCGATCATACCCAGTAGCTTTAGGTAAAATCGCTACATCAACACCGTACGGGAATTTTACCATTATTAGCAAAGTCCCTTATCCATATTCTTACCCAGGCGGTCCCTTAAGTGCGTTTGGTACATATTGGATGGGTCTGAGCAAACCTCACTACGGAATCCACGGTACCAACAATCCAGCCTCCATCGGAAAATATGTATCACACGGCTGTATTCGTATGTATAATCGTGACGTAGAGACCCTTGCCAAACTAGTGCCAATCGGAACACCTGTTTATATACGTAGAGAGTGATCATAAAATCATTGAGTCGTTCAGAATCTCTTCTTTCTCAACATACGATTCTGTTATCGAATGTTTTTTTCTTTGCGGATATTTTGCTCTCTTTCCATAAATGTGTACGTTTTCCTTCGATATGAACATGCTCCGTGAACCTTGTCCCACAACTTAGTCAGACAATTCGGACATCTGTATCTTTGGCGTTTTACCTCTATTTTTCTTGGCTCTCCGTCTACAAGATCGTCGAATACCTGAATGCGGCTTTCGGTTTTGTGAAGCTTTTGGTTCTTACAAACTGGGCATCTTTTAGGAGGTTCGGTGTAGACATTCATTAGTAACCACACTCCTCATCGAAGTATTTAATTGAAAGAAGTTATATCTTATTTTATTTTAATCTACTACCAAAAGTAAACCTAATTGTAATTTCTTTTGTTACATGGAAGATCTTCTTACTATCAGGAGACTAGTCGATTCCTGTATAGCTATCATCTTAACGTTATATTTATAAAAATGAAAAAGCACCTGTAAGAGGTGCCTTTACAACCGCTAGTATCATTTACGTATTTTATAGATCAGGCTTCAATAATAATTCCGTTTAATTTTAGGTTCACCGGATTAGCAATTGTGTCTCCAACTGGACAAGTTCGCTCTAAAAATTCTACAAATGATTCTACTCGTTCTTTTGGAGCATCAGTTTTGACATGAAAGGTGTATCTGATCTCAGAATATCCACGACGAACATCAGATTTATTCATGAAACCATCTGTATCGAGATCACCTTCTACCTCTACCCAAAAATCATCAAGATGAATGTCAAATTTTTTGGCATATACTCTAGCAACGATAGATTGGCAGGCACCTAATGCGGAAAGCACCACTTCTACAGGATTCATTCCAGTATCAGTCCCACCTAAGCTTTTTGGTTCATCAATCGTCAACTCAAAATTTCTGGAGCGGGCTTTAACGACCATTCCATCTTGCAAATGTGAAGTTGCTTTGAATGTTTGAACAGGCATTCTGAACACTTCCTTATCATTGAATAAATGACTGAATAATCAAATTATATCACTTTTTCTCTGATCATCCTAATGTAAATTTAATGGCCTTTAACACCTTTATCTACACATCACAATTACAAGATTTCCAGACTGACCAAGACTAGCATACATGTAATATTTTGGATTCCTCTCGAACGAGATTTCATTCGTTCATCATGAACCATACTTATTTGTCTATTTTTCTAATAATGTAATAAAAACATTAGGTGCAACTTCAATGTCTTGCACTGCTATAAATCCAAACATCGAATAGAGCTTTTTCGCCGGAATATTCTTTGCACCAGTACTAACTGTTGTTTTCTTTCCTTTGGCCACATTCTCTATTACATAACCCACCAAGCTTCTGGCTATGCCTTTTCGAAAATGGTTGGGATGAACCACTAATCGACAGATTTCCAAATGATTTTGATCCACTGTATAAGA
Organism: Brevibacillus laterosporus LMG 15441; assembly: GCF_000219535.2. Taxonomy (NCBI): domain Bacteria; kingdom Bacillati; phylum Bacillota; class Bacilli; order Caryophanales; family Paenibacillaceae; genus Brevibacillus; species Brevibacillus laterosporus. The sequence goes on along the minus strand of NZ_CP007806.1, from coordinate 1,412,067 downwards.
AATAACCCCTGCTAATTCTTCCTCTAACAGATAGCCTAAAAAATTTTCATTGCATGTACGAATGGTTTCAACTGTGTCTTTTAACTGAGGAATTCCGTAAAAATGAATGATCTCTGCCTCTATTTTATATGCAGGAATTTGTACGTTAAGAATTTTTTTAGCTATTTCTTCGTCGCTTACATGAAGATTCGTAATCATATGCCACATCCCTTATGTTCTTTTCCTTAAACGTTAAGTAAACCATCAATAAAAAAAGTTTCAATACTTGAACTTTTCTATGTATTGGTTCTAAGCATGTAAATAACAAAGGTACGGATCAATGGTGAAATTTTTGGGGGAGTGTTCGATTGACGTTTCTCTTGTACTCCCCCACGATCAAATCATCTCCCGCCCTGCGTCTGTTTCGTTCGATAAAACTCGTGAAACAGCTTCATCAATGCTCTTTTTTCAATACGAGATACATATGAGCGAGAAATCCCCAATTCACGCGCTATTTCCCGCTGTGTTTTTTCCTTGTCTTGATCTAGGCCAAAACGACCGATGATGACCTCTTTCTCACGTTCATCTAAAATATGAATATGCTGATAAATCTTATTGCTTTCCAGCTTTAGCTGGACCGCATCTACTACCTCATCTGTTTCTGTGCCCAGAACATCTATCAAGGTAATTTCATTCACCCCTTGAGGTTATCTATATGATCAGCCCCTCTTTGTAATAAGCAGAGCATCGCGTGACATGTTTACTTTTATCGAATTTCCTTATTCATTCGATTTTTATTTTCGGGTAGCTGTACACATTTTCAAATTTGTATTTTTATCTAGTGGTACTAGCCCTTTCTTAAATAGGAGAGTCAACATATAATGCTTCAGTACCAATAAACCTTATGATGGAAGTGGTGATTTATTTGCCCTTTAGTAACATAGTTGAAAATGGTAATTTTGAATCAGGAACTCTGTTGCCATGGAGTTTTACAAATGCGGCGATTACAGATTTACAGAGTCACAGTGGTTTTTTTAGTGCATTATTATTTGGAGGTACAGCTAATAGCTTATTGTTTCAAACAGTACCTGTAACACCTGGAGATAGTTTTGAATTGTTTTTATCTATTGCAAAATCAGGGAATTTAATAAGCCCGCAGGTAAATATTGTACTTATTTATTTAGATGCAGCAAACATTCCTGTTGGTATTGGACTTAATCTGACAATTCCCGTAGGCCACCTTCCAGATAATACAGCTAATATATGGACTACAATATATGAAACAACCGCTGTTGTACCAGCTACAGCTATTGAAGCATTACTTATTATTAGTAAGGTTCCTGCACTATCTACAGCAGATGTGATTCTTGATGACATCGAATTGTTACAGACTAGTGGGGGGATTACTGGGGCTACCGGACCGACTGGCGATACCGGGCCGACTGGCGATACTGGACCGACTGGCGATACTGGATCAACTGGGGCTACCGGGCCGACTGGGGCTACCGGGCCGACTGGGGCTATCGGGCCGACTGGGGCTATCGGGCCGACCGGCTCTACTGGACCGACTGGGGCTACTGGACCAACTGGGGCTACTGGACCAACTGGCTCTACTGGACCGACTGGGGCTACTGGAAGCTTTTCAAATTTCCAAGTTTCAGAGAATAATCCCAATACTAGTGGTAGCTCATCCATTGCATTAACTAGCACCCCAACCACATTAAAAACAATCACTATCACAGGAAGTTCCGCATTAAATCGCATCTGGCTAAATGGAGCAATAGGTTGGCAAAACGGAGCTAGTAATCCAATCATCCAATTTCGAATAATGCGTGGTACAACAGTCATCTATAGCACTGATGATCAAAGAACAGGAGCAAATTCGTTGGGTACCACAAGTATAAGTCATGTTGATTTAACCCCTGGAACCGGTAATGTTACGTACTCGATTACCGCCCATATTGTTGGTGGCGGTTCGGCAACAGTAATCGGGGGGATCACCTTTACGGGAGCTTTATTATAGTCATAAGCATTTTCAAGCAGCCACTCAATCCTGAGCGGCTGTTTTATTCCTTTTTATTCTCCATAAAAATGTAAGGTCTATATACCACTCAGGTTTAATGAAAATCTGATTTATTCATCCTAGAGTAATTTCACGCTATATTCTATACAAGTATGTAAGCTTTTACTTATATTGAGGATATCTTCACACAGCTTTACTATCAGGCTCATACGAGCAAAAATCGCCGGTTTTACTACATCACATGTAGAACCGGCCTTCCTTATAAAGGATGCTAAAAAGGATAATTTTCAATGAGATAGGCTTATTTTACAGAGATTGATTGACGGATAATAAGGTTTGTGCAGATGGAGCTATTAGTAAAAGAATAAAGAGTTAATAGAATTATCCATAAAGATTAAACCAAATGTACTGAATGTATTTTTATACCACAATAAGGGGTGTCTAAAGGAATAATCCAACAAACAACAAACAGGAGTTTCTTAAATTGAATACTTGAAGAAAACCTCCTGTTGCTTACCTTACAATTGGCACTATCCTAACCCAAAAACGAATAATTTTCTTACCTTATACATCAGCACCCATTTCCGAATGCTCAATAATTTTGAATGATTTTCTATTTATACATGGCAATCTAATTTAGAATTTTCCTGATATCCCTTACCATCCATAAATTTGACTAATTTGTTAAATATTTGAATATATAAAGGTTTTGCGACACAGGAATAGAACCCCTACTATGTACGGATAAAATTTAAGGAGGATATTTGATTATGAAAATTTCAAAAAACAAATTAGTAACGGTAGTAACCACTCTTGCATTAGGCTTTGGATTCACAATGGGGGTAACACCTGCTTTTGCGGATTCAAATCAATCCTCTTTACAGCATTCCTCTATTTCTGCTGTTGAGCAAGAGGAACAACAACCGTTCACTGGCTACGTTATTTCGATTGATGACATATACATGGTTGTAGCCAATACTTCTACAAAAGAAGAAGCACTTTCTTATCAAGATAATTGGTGGGAATTAGCTTCTCAAAACAAAATTTTAAGAGTCCCTGTATCTGCTGGTGACCATTATGTTCTGGGTGAAAAGTTGAATGTATTTGCTAAAGCGTGGACTTTGTCAATTCCTCCAATCGCAATTGCACCTACGATTGAAAGAGTAGCCGATTAATACCATACTGTTGTCTTGTCATTTTTGTATGTTAGAAAAAAATCCGACCTAAAATTTTCTGGTACGATGTACTATTAGCAAGTCAAAATCCCCTAACAGCAACCAGCAAGGGAGTAAGTCATGAGCTCACTCCCTTGCTGATGGGTATATAAATCTATGTAATTTCGAATAGCCTATTTATCATGTATTAGGTATTCGTCTATCTAAGAAGTATGTACCCTTTGATAGAAAAAGTAATAAGCATCCACCTTGGGTGCTTATTTTTCATTCTTATTTCTTTTTCAATCTTTCCTCGTTTACTAACGTTACCCCTACTGGTAATTCAAATATAAAATCTTTTTCACTAAATGTAGGCTTAAAATTAACTTTAGTTACTGTATACTCATGGGTTTGTCTGTTATTATTCCAGTTTCCAGTAGACTTTAATTGAAAGCCCGTTTCTTTATCAATCCACCAGTCTTGATAGGATACATTGGATTTCCCGTTTCTTACTATTTCCGTTTTTAAAGAAATATGATACACCGGTCGATTAAGTAATGACTCTTCTACAACCTGAACGGTCTTTTTCGTATCAGGAGAAGTATACTTTTTATTAATAATTCGGAAGTCCAAATCTTTTTTTACTTTATTGATTACATTATTTTCAGTATTTAGTCCCTTTTGATAAAGGCTCGCTTCCTTATCCCCTGTTATATACTTTGTTGTCTCGCCTGCTTTGCTGACAGAATACTTTATCTGTCTATTCTCTCTTATTTCGATGCGCTCTTCGCCCTTTATTGTATTATCCCAATGTTTTGTGTATCTGGTAAATTTCTCTGTCTTCCCGTTTTGACGCTCATGAGTAATGTCTGTTGCTTCAAAGTAAACAGACATTGGCTTCTTTTGATTTATTTCTGCGATCACCTGATCAATATGTAAGGTTTGTTTTTCCTTACTGGCCTTATTATTCACGGCTTCTGCTAATACTGGACAATATGGGGCTGTGGTTGATAGCATGACAGCCATCATACATACTGCTGCTAATGCTTGCTTCTTTTTCATCGAAAATGCCATCCTCTCTTTTTTCATTTTTCTGTCTATTCATTTGATCCAGCACCAGAGATTTTGTGACAACAATTCTTTTAGAATAGCAACACATATTTGTTCCTGATGAAAGTGGTGACATAATGAAAAAGTTTGTGACTATTGCATTTGCTGCATTTTTAGTGTTCTCTATTTCTACTAGTTCATATGCAGCAGCTAAACCTATGTGTGGATACCCCCAAGGTTGTGAATTAATATTTTAATGATCCTCAGACCTTTCATTAGAGAGGTCTTTTATTTTAGCGAGTGAAACGAAGCTGTACGCTTGGCAATCTCCAAACATACCTCCAGCTTAAGAAACATATTTTAGATTATATAAAAGAGAAAGGACGATATGAAATAACAATAGGAAATATCCACCTTTTACGATCAGTTCTACATCTGACGGATTAATCAATACTGTGTGTGTAAAGGAAGGAAATTTTTATAAGCTTGTACATCACGCCCAGATTGGGCGATCATACCGAAGCATCTTTGGCATAAAGGGATTTGATAATGGCCCAGCCAGCGTTGTGATAATCACGGAGAACCTTTTGCTTTTCCTCCTCTGTCATAGGGGGAGGAGCTACGATATTCACAATGGTTTGACCATCTTGAATGGACATATCGTACTTCATGTAATGATCCCTCCTCACTTTATCTATATGAGGTGATGGCAATGGGACAATCCTGATTTTGTTGCTACATTCGAACACATCAATATAGGATTTTTTACAAATTATTTCTACTCATTTTGCTTAAGTCAATGGATTTCATTTATCATAAGCATGATCTTGCTTTTTGGGAGGTATCGTATGAAACGCATCGCTATTTATTTACGCAAATCCCGAGCAGACCTCGAAGCAGAATCCCGTGGTGAAGGGGAAACCCTTGCAAAACATAAAAAAGCCTTGCTGAAGGTGGCAAAGCAATTACAACTAAATATCGTCAGAATTCGTGAGGAAATCGTCTCTGGAGAAAGTCTCCTCTATCGCCCAGAAATGCAAGAGCTTTTAAAAGAAGTTCAAGCACATGAATATGATGCTGTACTGGTAATGGATATGGATCGCCTAGGACGGGGTAATATGCAGGAGCAAGGCCTGATTCTTGAAACATTCCGCCAATCTAAAACCAAAATCATTACCCCCCGAAAAATCTATGACCTAGAGGATGAGTGGGACGAAGAATACAGCGAATTCGAAGCATTTATGGCTCGTAAAGAGCTAAAAATCATTAATCGTCGGCTACAGGGCGGACGCATTCGTTCCATTGAAGATGGCAATTACATAGGCACTCGCCCACCATATGGATATTTAATTGAAAAGAAGGGAAAAGAACGATACCTCATTCCCCATCCCGAACAAGCACCTGTTGTGAAAATGATCTTCGAATGGTATGCACATGATGACTACCAAAAACGACTTGGAACAAGTCATATCGCTAATCAACTAAACAAGCTTGGGTATAGAACTTATACAGAAAAAACATGGACCGCCCCATCCGTCCTAGTCATATTAAAAAACGCTGTCTACATCGGGCGTGTACAGTGGAAAAAAACAAGCTACAAGAAATCCACAGATGTAACAAAAAAGAGCGAAAAAAAACTTCGACCTCCTGAAAAGTGGATTGATGCAAAGGGAAAGCATGCACCTTTAGTTTCGGAAGCGTTATTTTATAAAGCGCAAGAAATCTTACAGAAGAAATACCATGTTCCTTATCAATTGGTAAATGGCATTACGAACCCATTCGCTGGTGTTATCAAATGTGATCTATGCGGATCATCTATGGTTTACCGCCCATATGGTAATAATGCACCACATTTGAAATGCTATAACCAGCGTTGCAAAAATAAAAGTAGCCGCTTTGATTATGTAGAAAACGCCATCATAAAAAATTTGAAGAAATGGTTAAATCAATATAAAGCCAATTGGGATGCATATAAAGAGCCTGAATCAAGTACCAGCTCTATCAAACTGAAGGAATTTGCTGTAAAAAGTCTCACACGTGAAAGAAAGGAATTAGAAAATCAAAAGTCTAAATTATATGACCTTTTGGAACGCGGAATTTATGACGAAAAAACATATGTAGACAGATCACACCGCATAACATCACGCATGGACGCTACAAAAGCAGCTATTATCCAAACACAAGAAGAATTGCGTCTAGAACTACAAAAAGAAAAAGCGCAGCATGACATGATTCCTAGGGTTGAAACAGTAATAGATTTATATGAAAAAACAGATGACCCTGCTAAAAAGAATCATCTGATAAAATCAGTCCTCGATAAAGTGATCTATCGAAAGGAAAAGCATCAACGAAACGACCAGTTTGAGATAACCCTGTATCCTAAATTACCTCAATAAAAAATTGACACTCAGATGGATAACATCTAAGTGTCAATTCATTTCCTTCTTTATCCATTCCAATCGGATCATGCAAAGATACATCCTTTTTGGTTTTTTTCAAACTACGTAGGTGCATCAGAATTTCCATTTTACAGTCAATAGTGATGCATGGTTAGAATGTGTAAATTTCTACACTGTCCTCAAAAACTCTTACTTCACGGACGATGTGACGAATCATTTTCTGTTTCTCTTCAAAGGTAAGCTCCTCTCGTCCTTTATTTAGGTAATATTCGACAGCCTCCAGAAGCTGGCTCTTACTATACCTGTTCCTTTCCTGATGCAAAACTGAAGCTGTAAGAGCAGTTAATTCCTTTGTTAATTCTGCTTCTCTTTCTTTAAGCTCACGAATAGATTGTTGAATCTCTTCTTGGGTTATATCAAGTCCTTGAGAAAATAACATAAGTAGCCGTTTCCTACCCGACTTCGCCTTTACGATCTCTTTTTCCAATCGAGATATCTCAGCTTCCTCCAAAGAAGAATTTTGATCAAGCTGCGCTATCTCACTTGCTGCCGCAATTTCGTTCGGTTGATTCAGCCAGGTCCTAATTGTTCTCCATACCTCATTCTCCAGCTCCTTCGCTTTTATTTTCCTACCGCAACCAAAATGTTTCGCACCAGAGAAATTTTTTACATCCGTATATTCAAGTATGGGCTTTCCCCAGTTACTTGATTTTCTACCTGTCATCGTATTCTCGCAATTTCCACAGCGTACCAGCCCACTTAAAAGATATCTGTGGTTGCTCTCCTTCGCCCATCTACGCCGTGACTCGTCCATCAACTGTTGTGCGTGTTCATACGTTTCTTTCCTGATAATGGCTGGGCACTGTACTTGTATCCACTCCTCTTTCGGACGTTGTCTCATTGGGATACGTTCCTCTGGAGCCCTATGCTTATTGCCTAGCATCCCCTCCGTGTTCCAACGATTTTGATAAAATTCACCGATGTATGCACGATTTAGAAGGATCTGTCGAACTACTTGACGATGCCAGACATTTGCTCCGCGTTTTGTCGGTATATTTTTTTTTGTAAGATAATGAGCAATTCCATTAATCCCCTTTACGAGATTGTTCGGTTTTGTAAATAAATCGAATATAAGTCTCACAATTTCCGCTTCGTTTTCATTGACAATCATTCGGTCATGCTCTTTATCGAAGTTGTATCCGTAGACTTGAAAATCTCGTAGAACTTTACCCTGCCGTGCTTTTTGTCTGCGCCCTCTGCTCATACGTTCTGTAATTTTTGCTTTCTCGAATTCGGCAATCGCACCGCGCATACTGTAAAACAGATTACCCTCTGGAGTCTTCGCATATTCGCCATTAACAAAGACCAATTCAACACCGCGCTTATCTAGCTCATCTGTAATAATAAGCTGATTCATCAGTTTACGCGAAAGTCGATCCGGGTCTAAACATATGATCTTTTTGATAAGTCCGTCCCGAGCATCCTGACGCATTTTTGTTAATGCAGGCCGATCTAGAAATTCCCCTGAAATTCCTTCATCCACATATTCTAAAACATTATCCGTTTTGGCCTTTCTTCGGCATTCGGCTATCTGGTCTTTCAGGCTGAACCCCTTCCTGGCTTGCTCCTCGGTGCTTACCCTCGCATATACCCCGACCATCTAACCTCTCCCTTCTGTACTTTTCTTCCAGATAAGCATAGCAGGATAGACGTATCTCGCTAGTAGAATCACCTTCGATCACTTTGATATGCATCTAAGCATCCCCCCCATAAAGGTTATGCGGGTTGTGCTTGTCTGCTTTCGAAAAAGCTTCTTTATTTATCAGCCAACAGTTTCGTTTTATAGTAAGTGACGTTTCTGGACCTCTCATGGCTATAAACATTTTGATGAGAGAACCTCCCAGGATAAAGTGTTTTATAGCTTGGAAAAAAATTTGGGCTAGCCATTATTTTCACATGACTGATGCTGAGTTGATCATAGAGAGCGGCAGATGATTTGACATACTGCCTCTTATCTTTTTACCTGCCCGTCCATACTTTCCAGCACCTACTGTTTTTGTAATCCTATACTTGCTCAAATAGCTATCCAAATAAACAAACGCATTTCCCTGAAGGTTCGTCCAATCATTTGTCACTGTTTCTGCTTATTATAAAGTATTAAACGATAAGGAGGTGGCGTACATGTCTTGTTGCTTCCGCAGACGCCGTCGTTGCTGTTTCAGAAGACGTCGTCGTTGCTGCTGTCGTCGTCGCTTCTTCTGTTAAATCTTCCTCCGATACCGTCCCCCTGATAAACGGGCGGTATCCTTTCTTATCTTGCCTCAGGGGTACATGTACATAGGAAAATAGTTATATCCCATTCACATGGAAAACAAGCGATATTGTATCAGGTATTACCTGCTTTTTTATGAGGATCATAAAGGGAAAGGTTGTCAATAAGAGAAGACTATGGCAGTATATAAGGATATAAGAAACTACCTATATTTTTGTGAATTTCGAGTTCGTTGCTTTTTTTCGAAGTTGTAAAACAGAAATTGAAAATTATTCTTATATATTCATTAGCATGAAACGAATGGAGGAAATGAAAGAATGGTAGATTTGCCAAATTGCCCAAAGTGTAATTCAGCATACACGTATCAGGATGGAAGTCTGTTTATTTGCCCTGAATGTGCTCACGAGTGGACTTTAGCAGCAGAAGCTGAACATAGTGAGGATAAAAGAATTATTAAGGATGCAAATGGAAATGTCTTAAACGATGGGGATACTGTAACAGTAATCAAAGACCTTAAAGTAACTGGAAGCTCTTCCGTCATTAAGATCGGTACAAAAGTAAAAAATATCCGCTTAATTGATGGAGATCATGATATTGATTGCAAAATTGATGGTTTTGGGGCTATGAAATTAAAATCTCAATTTGTTAAAAAGGCCTAATTATTGCTTCATGCCACCAAACTGCAATAGCTAACTTTATACACGAAACACCCGTGGGTGCTTTCCAAACTATACATAGTCTCTCCCACACTGGAGAGTCCACCTTTGAAGAAGAAGTAACCGTAGGAGCTGATATCTTGCTCAGCGCGGTTGCTTCTTTTTTTGACAACAATAGTAGCACAATTCACACACAAACACGTTTAGCCTGATCAAAAAGGAAACGCATGACTAATGACATTAGAATATCATTTTCAATACATCTTGCTGCATAGGTAGCAAGCTTCGTTCCTTTATTCACCTGGTAACTCTCAATGGCTTTAATCAGTCCGATGGTACCAATAGAGATTAAATCCTCGCTGTCCTCGCCGGTGTTTTCGAATTTTTTGACGATGTGCGCCACCAATCGCAAATTATGCTCAATTAATTTATTTCGAGCGATGGGGTCTCCCGTTGCCATTAATTTAAGATATTTCTCTTCTTCTACCTCGGGCAGCGGTTGCGGAAACGCATTGTTTTTTACATACGCAACAAACATAACCAATTCCTTAAACAGTAGCGAAAGCGCCACGAAGACACTTGACAAATCTGCCACCTCCCCTTCAGTCTGCTCCTCTCCCTATCCATATGTAGGCAATTGCCTATACGTGCCTGTACAGGAACAAAACGAATAAAATCTCGAAATAAAATAAATAACCTAAAATAGTATTATCTATCAATAAAATGAACATATAAGCTTGCTACTATCAAAAAAAGCCAGCTAATTAGCTGGCGAATACGAATGTAATCTAGATTTTAGGAAAACGTAACAATTCCCAACGTATTTAAGAACACAAGAATAATGAGAACAGGTAACACATATCTGACTAGTAGAAACCAAATCCCAAAGAATCTTGTTGCCAGTTTGGAACCGCGTACGAATTCGGCCTGTAGTAGCTCTCGTTTCATTTTTGTAGAAACAAACAGGGCAATAAGCAAGGCTCCTAATGGTAGCAACAGGTTACTAACTAGATAATCTGCTGCTTCGAAAATACTTTTGCCAAAAATAAGTTTATCTGACCAAATTCCAAAAGACAAACAGGATGGTATTCCTAGTACAAATACCCCCATTCCAGCTATCCAAGAATAACGTCGACGTTTGCTTGGATCTTTTCGCGTCAGGGAAGCTACCGTTATCTCTAAAAGGGAGAAAGCAGATGTAATCGTGGCAAAAAAGAAAAGGGCCAGGAAACAAGCTAAAAAGAGTCCCCCAAATGGTATCTGACTAAATACAGCGGGTAACACGTGAAAGAGTAGTCCCGGTCCTTGTGTAGGTGTAAATCCAAGTGCAAATACGGCTGGAAAAATCGCTAACCCTGCGAGCAAGGATATGAGTAAATTTAGACTTACAATGGAAACGGCTGATCGAGTTAAGCTTACTGATTTATCCAAATAGGATGTATAAGTAGCCATCGCAGATGCCCCAAGACTTAGTGCAAAAAATGATTGTCCCATCGCAGCTAAAATCGTGGAAGATTCGATTTTGCTCACATCAGGCTTTAAGAAGAAAACGATTCCTTCCCATGCGCCAGGTAACGTTAAGGCTCGTCCCATAAGCACAATAAACAAAATAAATAAAGCAGGAAACATATACTTATTGGCCTTTTCTATGCCATTTTGAACGCCGCGCGAAATGATGATAATTGTTAGCACGATAAAAATAAATTGAGCAAATAACGCTAGATAAGGCTCGGAAATGACTTGCCCAAATAATTGCTCGTAATTCATATTGGGATGGCTTAAATTCCCTGTGACTGCCATGCCCAAGTATAGTAAAATCCAGCCTCCTACTACACTATAAAAGGAGAATAGTAAAAAGCACGTGATGACTCCCATGATACCCAAGAAGTACCATTTCGTTCCGGGAGCTAATTCTCGGTAGGCAGACACCGCTTCCTTTCCTGTACTACGGCCAATAACAAATTCACATAGTAACAGTGGCAACCCAATCAGTAGAGTAAAGAATAGAAATAATAGAAAGAAGATTCCTCCCCCACTGGTTCCCGCTACATATGGAAATTTCCAAATGGCGCCTAATCCAATTGCTGATCCGGCTGCTGCCAAAATAAATCCAATTCGTGAAGTCCATTGTTCTGACTGATGACTCATACTATACTCCGCTCCTGACTTTTCTCTGCTACTTTCATTGGCCCCCTCTAAAGGCCCCTAACCTTTATATTATACCTGATTTTTGTCCAATTCCAAAGTGCTTTACGACGAAACCTTCTTTTCTAACAAAGAGAATATATGTATCCGTTCTAAAAAAGACGACAGGATGCTTGCTTCCCTGCCGTCTTTCCACATGATTTCGAACCTACATGTATCTATCTGCCTACAATGATTCGTTCCCTACAATTCTCTAGTCTGTTCCTGTGTAGGTATCTTCCTTATTTAAAAAAGTATCAGGCTGTACTTGTGAATTTTACTATTCTTTTCTCACTGTAAAATGTTCAACCGCAGTCTGTAACGCTTTTGCCGTTCGATTCACTTCACTTGCGGAAGCAGCAACTTCTTCAATGGCGACTAACTGCTGCTGAGAGGAGGAGGCTACGTTTTGTGTATATTGTGTAGCACCTTGAGCAATTTGTGATAATTGCTCTATCGTCGCCGTGACCTCCTCTGAACTAGCTGACATCTGTTCGGAGGAAGCGGACACCTCTTCAATTTGTCCGGTAATATTTTGAATGGACGAAACAATTTTCTCAAAAGCCTGTCCAGCCTGCTCGACAGCTTCTACCGTTTCTACTACCTCTTTTTCTCCTCTTGTCATGGAGTCCATTGCTTGTTGCGTGCCCTCCTGAATGCCTTGTACCAGCAATCGGATTTGATCTGATGATTCTTTCGATTGTTCAGCTAGTTTACGCACTTCATTAGCTACAACAGCAAAGCCTTTTCCTTCATCACCTGCACGTGCCGCTTCAATCGCTGCATTTAATGCAAGTAGATTGGTTTGATTAGAGATTGTAGTAATGGCTCCAGTAATATGTCCGATTTCAGTAGAAACCTCATTTAAGATATTAATAACCATTACAGCTTCATTCACAGTTTGACTTAATGCTTTCATTTGTTCAATCGTATTTTGGACCACTATATTTCCTTGCTCGGCTTCTTTTGTTGCTTCAACAGCTACTTCTGCTACTTGAGAAGCAGACTGGGCAATACGCTGAATTCCTGTAGCCATTTCTTCCATGGAACGTACACTTTCCATAGCCCCTTGCATCTGGGTTTCCGAACCGGCTGCTACCTGTTGAATATCGGCGGAAATTTGTGTCGTGGCTTGTGTTGTCTGTTCAGCGTGAACAAAGAGATTTTCTGAAGAGTCGACCATACTTGCTGTTGTTCGATCAATCCCCTTCACCACCTCTTCAATGCTACATAACATCGCATTAAAGTTCTCTGCTAGTACCCCTATCTCATCCTTAGAAGTAACTGGCACACGAACAGTAAGATCTCCTTGTGCAGTCTGTAAAGATAGGTCAGATATATCTTTGATACGCTTTAACGTATGACGAATGGCAAAGATACTGCCACCAAGTAAAAGACCACCCATGCATAAACTTATTAATACAGGTATTTGTAAGCTTTGCAAAAGATCTTTTTGCATTAAATCATAATCAAAGTGAATAGCGAGTACAGCCGAGACCTGATCAGAACGGTTCTTAATCGTGGTAAATACCGTTAAAATCTCTCTGTCTTCCATAAAAAAGGGTTTTGAAATACTTTCTCCCTTTTCCAATGCTGTTTGATAAGCGGTAAGCTGTGACGGATTAAGCTCGACCACAGTATTAGGCTTAACTCCCGCCTCGACAAGCTTATCACTTGCTAAAATAACCTTAAGCTGGTTCTTTTGATCTGTTTCAATAAGGTCTGGAGCAAATAGATAACCATCTGTTATATATTCCGCTTTTAAAGAATTATCCAACTTATTGGACAGACTTATAAACACGTTGGTGTACCCCGAATAGGTGCTTGAATCGTCAGCGAGTAGACGCTTCACGGCATCTATTTCTGAAGATAAGGTTTCAAGCTGGGTATCGACTGTTTTTGAAATTGCTGAAATTACTTGAATAAACATCTGTTTCTGACGATCGTACGATAAAACAATAGAAACCGAGGCAAATAATAAAATGATGACTGAGATGAAAGCTATCGCACGAAACGAAAGGCTTTTGTGATTCAAATGGTATCGCCCCCCACATTTTTCAGTGATTTGAACAGACCTATGCATTATCTATATCGTCAATATACATCAAAAAATTTAGGCCTAATTACATACTATTTGTAAAAAATTCGAGATTATAGCTTTTTACACAAAAGAACAGGGTATTTTGTCCTGTTATTCTTCTTTTTTTGTTTTTGGTTATTACCACTTGACCAATACACGTCCTCCCAGCCTCTCACATATACTGGCAAGATAGTTAGCAGTTCCGTCATTTTGGAAAGGAGGTCTTGGAATGACAACCTTATACCTTACAGAAACCGCATGGTCACAGATACGAAGGGCGGTTGGACATTATCCAGAATTAGAAACAGGTGGGATTCTTTTAGGCTATAAACAAGATGCCAATAGTTGGATTATTACATTTGCTAGTGAACCTGGTCCTAATGCACTACGCATGCAGCATTCCATTTTATTTGATGATAATTATCTTCACCGTATCATTAAGCGTAAAACACGACCAAATAGTAAAATACAGTACATTGGTGACTGGCACAGTCATACTATGCCGCGTCTTACGCCCAGTCGAACCGACAAAAATACGTTTGTTCAAAAAAGTAATCAAAATGAATATCGATCAAATTCACCTATCATGTTGATTGTCGGATATAACCGACAGAAACAGCTAATGGCTCGTGGATACTTCCTAGAAAAAGGGATTCGTTCTTTTTCTAAGATCGAAGTTCAAACGTCGCAAGCCGCTCAATAGCTAATTTAAATGCTTGAGTCGCTTTATTCGCCCCAGATATCTGCTGGTTTTTCGCTACCACTACAATAGCGTATCGAGGACTATTAGCAGGAGCAAATCCAGCAAACCACTGATGCACCTTAGGCTCTCCTTTATATAAGACCTGTGCGGTTCCGCTTTTACCAGCAACAGATAACGGCAGGTCTTTCAAGGAGCTGCCCGTACCTTGCCGGACAACCTCCTGTAGAAAACGCGAGAGCTTTTGAGAAGTAACCTTATCCACTCCTACTCCAGTTACATCCTTCTGTGAAAACTCATAAAAACGACTTCCATTTCGATATTCAATATCCGAGACAAGGCGAGCTTCTTTTGCTGTACCGCCTCTGGCAATCATCGCCATCATATTTGCTGCTTGCAAAGGAGATATTTGTACATCTCGCTGACCAATTGCTGTCTGAATGAGAACACCCTCATCATTTGGTGAAACCTCTTTAGCAAACACTTGTCCACTTTCTTCACCATCTAGCTGTGTAAAGTTCTCCATTTTATACAACTGGTCAATCTGCCAGCCAATCTGCTTAGTCAGTCCCATTTTTTCTGCTTGCTTCAGGATCCGTTCTCCGCCTAAACGCTTGGCGATTTCTGCAAAAGTAATATTACATGACTCTGCAAAGGCCTCCAGCATCGTTAAGTGTCCGTGACCTTCTTTTTTCCAGCAGGAGAATCCGTATTTTCCATAGCTGCCTTCACAGGTAAAGGTTTCACTAGGGGATACAACCCCATCTTCCAGTGCAGCAGCAGCTACGACTGTTTTGTAAACCGACCCTGGAGAAATCTGAATCATTGCTTGGTTTTTCCAATTTCCTTCTTCCACATTCACCTTTGTTGGATCAAACTTGGGACGAGAAGCCATTGCCAGGATATCACTATTTTTCACATCGAGCACTACGATCGCCCCAGCTTCTATTCCTGCCATATCCATTGCTTGTTCCATAAATGCTTGAATTTGGCGATCCATTGTTGTTTTAACTGTCAACGGATAAAAGGCATTATCCTCTATCGAAAATCTGGTATCCAATCCACTCAATGGATTTCCTTGACCATCTACATAATAAGAGAGGATGGAAGGCTGCATTCCTTGTAAAAATCGATCGAACGTTCTCTCTAGTCCTGAAGAACCAATTGGGGTATCTGGCATCATTTTTCCATTCTGCAAATCATCTGGATATAATTGTGCAATTCGCTCAGGATTTTGACTTACATACCCGATCACCTGTTTAGCGATACCGTTTGGAGCATAGCGTTCCGTCATTGCTACGGATAAAATGCCTGGAATTTTTAAATCATTAATTTGCTTCCTCTGTTTTTCATTTAACTCAATTATATTTCCAGCGAAGTCACGCAAAGGAGCCGGATTTTTTCCTTTCTGAATCATTTTCATGATTTCAGACTCCCTGCTTTGCACAATCTCTGCTACCTTTCTAATCTTCTCATTTACCTCCGCATTTCCACGAGCCAACGGAAAAATAATGAGCGCATTCTTTTCTACGCCTGTAAGCGGTTCTCCATGACGATCTGTGATTTCGCCTCGACCACTGTTTAATGTAATAGCTTGCTGTCTTTGCCTGACCGCCGCTTTAACCAAATCAATTTTATGAGGGGAAAACGAATTAGTTGCTGCTACCTGAATCCACCAAAGCCTAAGCAATAAGCCCCCGAACAACAAACTAATGATTAATAGGATGAGAAAGCTTCTGCGTTTATTTAGCACTTGCAGGTCCATTTTCTATCTAACCTCCTCTCTTTTTTCTCACCAGTATCTCCCTCTAGGCGCTTTTTCAAACCAAAAAGACTCACACCATATAAGATGGCATGAGTCTTTTTCCATTCATGTAATAGCTATGCTTATTCAAAAAAACATTGGTTCTTATCATGCAGGATGTTGTGAATCTTTGTGGAGAGCAGATCAAGTGCTACCTTGTTATAGCCACCCTCTGGAATAATGATATTTGCATAGCGCTTAGTAGGTTCGATAAATTGCAAATGCATAGGACGAACAACATTTAAATATTGTTGGACAACACTGTCTAAACTACGTCCGCGCTCCTCAATATCGCGCTGAATACGCCTCACGATGCGGACATCGGCATCTGTATCAACAAATACCTTAATATCCATCATATCGCGAATACGTTGGTCTTCTAAGATTAACATACCTTCAAGGATAATAACATCGGCTGGCTGGACATGGACTGTCGTTGCCGCTCTGGTATGCTCCTTAAAATCATATTGCGGTTTTTCGATTGCTCGATAGTTGAGTAGCTCATGGAGGTGTGTTAGCAACAGGTCATTATCAAAAGCAAACGGATGGTCGTAATTTGTTTTTACACGCTCATCCATTGTCATATAGCTTTGATCCTTGTAATAAGAATCCTGCTCAATCATCAAGACGCTCTCGTCTTTAAACTGGCGGTATAACTCTCTTGCAACGGTGGTTTTACCGGACCCGCTTCCCCCGGCTACCCCAATCAGTACGGGGCGACCCATTCTATAGCTCCTTCCTCATCATGTCATAAGGCTTCACCGGTTGGTTAACCTTCATTTTGACCAATGACATTGGATGACGTGCTGTATCTAATGCTTCATCGGTGACATGGTGCCAAATTTGTTCTACCTGTTGTGCAAAGAATGTATCTGGTCCAAAGAATTCTACCTTCGAGCCCACTTTAAAGTGGTTGCGCACTTGAACAGTTGCAATGCTTGTAGCCGGATCGTAATCCATAACCAATCCCGCAAAATCGTAAGGGATCGGATGATCTGGTTCACCAAAGATTTGTTCTTGTGTACTTGGGCTTCCGTAAAAGAATCCAGTAGACAGCGTACGCGGCGCAGCCTTATACACTTCGTCGATCCACTCTTGTTTGATCTTGAAGTCTTTCGGATTTTCAAAGTAAGAGTCAATTGCCATGCGATATGCACGAGAAACGGTCGCTACATAATGGATAGACTTCATTCGGCCTTCCACTTTTAAGGAATCAACACCGGCTTCAATCATATCAGCAATATATGGTAGCATGCTTAAATCCTTCGGAGACATCGTATATTGCTCGTCTCCTTCAGCAAACAATGTCTTGGCACCGTTTTTCTCTGCCTCTTCAAAGTTAAATCCGTCTTCGAATAGATCATATTTCCAACGACAGGATTGTGCGCAGCCGCCTCGGTTAGAGTCACGCATCGCCATATGATTAGACAATACGCATCGACCGGAATAAGCAATACACATCGCGCCGTGAATAAACGCTTCGATTTCTACATCAACATGAGATTTTATATCATAAATTTCTTTCATGGATACTTCACGTGCTAGCACGACACGGGAAATTCCTTCATCTTTCCAAAATTGAACAGAGCGCCAGTTCGTTGTGGAGGCCTGAGTGCTCAAATGAACTTCAATTTTAGGTGCCGCCTTCTTACATGCCTGAATCAAAGCAGGGTCAGCTACGATAACCGCATCAATCCCAATATTTTGCAGTTCCTGGTAATACTCGGCCATACCGCCTAAATCTTCGTTGTGGGCAATAATATTGGTCGCTACAAATACTTTAGCTCCGTGAGCATGGGCAAATTTAACCCCTTCACGCATTTCATCATAGGAGAAGTTATCAGCATTCGCACGCAAGCTGTATACTTGACCACCAATATAAACGGCGTCTGCTCCATAGCGAATCGCAAACTGTAATTTTTCTAGGTTACCTGCTGGAGCCAGTAGCTCAGGCTTAGCAATCACCGGTTTCAATCCGGCTTGGTTTGGAGTTATAATCGTGCTCAAGATGATTCACCTCTCAAGTTCAATTTACGCAAGTCTTCTTTCCCATTTAAGCATGGTAAGGAATCGGTGGTTTATAATAAAATCCAGTGTTTAAAGGTCGATTTTTTGGTTGCAGAGCTTCCATTTTTTGCAGAAACTCAGCCGCTTTATCACGATATTCTTCTACATCAGATACGCACAAATCTAATGCTTCACGATATAGCTTCGTCACTGCGATTACATACTCAGATGTATGCAGCAATCCTTCAATTTTCAAACTGTCCAATTCACCATTCACAAAGTCCTCAAGACCATCAACCATACAAATATCTTCTGCACTGATAATATGAGTTCCATGGGCATCTTCATACACAGGATAGCTAATATTGCGGCGTTTTTCTTCCTTCACATACATCCCGCGATCCATGCTGGTACCTTCCTGCTCCATATCGCGTCCTTGATGACCAAAATAAGCCGAAACAAGATCACGTTTGGATTGGAAAATGCAGGTTGGTCCATGTACTTGTGCTTGAATTTCACATTTTGCTTCCTGCTGATTTTCGATCGTCTCATCTATGGTTAATTCACGTGCCAATACAGCACGGCTTGCCCCTTTTTCTGCCCAATAATTAATGGTATCGTAGCTTGTGGATAGCATTTCCATGCTCCAGTGTAGCTTTAGCTTCGGAGCCACTTGTTTAGCAGCAACCAGCACAGCAGGGTCACCGAACACCACCGCATCTGCTCCTACTGTTTCCAAATGAATGAGATAATCGTCTAATCCATCTAATTCTTCATTGTGTAATAACGAATTTATATTGATGTACACCTTAGCACCCTTGCTATGTGCCAAGCGAATCGCTTCGTCTATTTCTTCAACGGTAAAGTCTCCTGCATTGCGTAGTCCGTAGCGTGCTTCTCCAATGCTTAGAGCATCCGCACCGGCCTCAATTAGCGGCAGGACATCAGCTAATTTTTTTACCGTAACCAATAGTTCAGGCTTTTTCACGCATTGCCCTCTCCTCTCGTCTGCTTTACACTAACCGCGATCCCATCCCCTATAGGTACAATTGACGTTTCTAGTTGGGGGTGTCCCATGAGATGCTTATTAAATCTATCAATCTTCTCAACCATTTTCTTTTGCCGTTTTCCCGCCGCTTGCGGATCGGTAACAAGACCACGGTATAAAACATTGTCCGTAATTACTAATCCTCCTTCTTTTAACAGAGGAAGGTATAATTGTAAAAAGGTGAGGTATTGCCCTTTAGCAGCATCAATAAACAGACAATCAAACTCATATGACCCAGACAAACCCTTTGTCGCGTCGCCCTCAATTAGTTCAATTCGATCTTCTAGGCTAGCTTCCTTAAAGGAAGCGCGCGCGCGGGTGATTCTCTCTTCATCAAGTTCCATTGTTACTATTTTTGCCGTAGGAGCAGCCTCAGCAAGCCAGATTGTTGAATAACCAATGGCTGTACCTACTTCCAAGATGCTTTTGGGTCTTTTGATTAACAGTAAGGTACGTAAAAATTGAGCCCCGGTCAATTGAATGATAGGGACATTCTCTTCATGTGCCTCCTGCTCTAGTCGCGTTAATAGCGGGGAGCGCTGTGGAATGAGATTTTGTAAATAATGATCTATAGCAGGGTTCGTAATCATGTGGAAGGTCCCCCGTTCTCTTTCAACCAGATAATATACATTTTGGTATAGAATCTGTCATAAACTAATTCACAACCGTTCTATTATAACACATTTCGCCAAAACAGCCACTATCGTTTTGTTACCAGCTTCCTTGACTTTTCGCATTTTTGGAAGCATGCTCTGCAAATGTTTTAGAGAAATAATGCTCCTGCGTCCCGTCCTTTTTTGTCACAAAGAAGAAGTATTCGTTTTTTTGCGGATTTACGACTGACTCAAGCGACGCTCTACCAGGACTCGCAATGGGCCCAGGTGGCAGGCCCTCATGAAGATACGTGTTATATGGACTTGCTATCTTTAAATCATCAAATGTAATGCGGTCACGTTGCTTGCCTAAAACAAATTGTACAGTGGCGCATGATTGTAATTTCCAGCCATCACGTATGCGATTATAAAAAATTCCTGCTACAACTGGTCTTTCATCGTCTACTACCACTTCACGCTCGACAATCGCCGCCAAATTAACTGCTTCATCCATTGTTAACTTGTGCTTCTGTATTTGTTCGTTCCATTCTGGCTTCCATTCTTTTTCGAACTGCCCCAGCATTTTGGCGATAATCTCATGCTCAGTTGCTCCCTTACGAACCTCATAGGTTTCTGGGAACAAATATCCCTCTAGCCGATATTTTCGCCCTTCTTTCTTCGGAATAGACGAGACAAATGGAAATTCTGGGAAATCACCTTCATTTATTTCCTGTATAAAAATTTCTTTCTCAATTAGTCCTTTTTTAGCAAGCGCATCTGCAATCTGGCCTACATTCCACCCCTCTGGTATGGTAAAGCGCGCCACTTCTGCTTGAGTTCCCTCGCTCAGCATTTTAATCAATTGATCGATGGTTACTTGCTGATCAAACTGATAGGTTCCTGCTTTTAGATCACCAGCTACTCCCTGATAGCGCACATAATACGAGAATAGAGTGGCATTTTTAATAATGCCATTCTGCTCTAGCAAGGCAGCTATCTGCTTAACACTAGAACCTGAAGGGATATCTATTTCGGCTGTAGCTGTGATTGGACTTGGTTGTAGCTGTTGATATACATAATAGGTTCCCACTCCGCCCACAACTAGGACAAGCAATGTAAACCAAAGCAATCCTTTTACGATAAACCCACCGCTTCGTTTTTTCTGCGATCGGGATTGATTCCTCAATAATTCCTGTCTCTCTTCACTACCTTTTGCCAAGCTCACACACTCCTCCTCACATTACATCGCCATTCATTATACAAAAAGATCAAATATCTTGCACGTTTTGATAGAGTCTTACCGTTTATCTATCAATTTTTACCCGTATTTTTTATATCTGCAAAAACTCTTCTCAGCAAATGAGCCTGATAAAGAGAATCATCATCCAACTGCTCAATCTCTGTGAAACGAAACCATTTTGCTTCCCTAATTTTTGTTCTATCTATCTGAATGGTGCCTTCGTTCACCGTCGCTGTAAAAACATTGCACACCACTGAGTCTTTCGTTTCATCAACAAATTGATAAATACCTGAAAGGCTGGTTAACTCTACTTGTAGACCCGTTTTCTCAGCTACTCTTTTCACAGCAGCATCCATAATTTTTTCCCCTGCTTGTACAATTCCTGATGGGATGTTCCATACGCTTCCAAGTTCTTCCCTATCTTCTCGAATCAGTAAACATTGATCTTCGTGTGCAATTACCGTTTTTACCATTTTTGTCGCCATAAGCTCCCTCTTTCATCTTTGATTAAAAAAAGCATGAGCTACTGAAGAAAAGTCATCATCCCTGTGACGTCCTTTTCTCCAGTGGACCCATGCTAGTTTTTACTACGCGATCAAATCCTAGTTCTCTTCGCTTTCCAATTCGTCGATCAATGTTTCAAAGGTAGCTTCTACAGCATCCCATTCAGCATCATCTTCAATCGGCTCAAGAATGTCGCTTCCATCATAGCGCAAGAAATGAACTTCATATTCCTCGTCATCTTCCTGATCAACCGGAACTAAAACTAAATAATTACGGTCTTCCACTTCTAGGATGTACATAATGCGGAAATCACGGGTAGCTGAATCGTCTTCTCCTTCCTCCACCAATGCGATCACGTCGCCTACTTCATAGTCATTTTGCATGTCTTCACTCATTGTTTTCACCTCGAATTAGCATCCAAATACCCCTGAAGGATGAGTACGGCTGCCATTTTATCAATCACTTTCTTGCGCTTTTGACGACTCACATCAGCCGATATTAACATTTTCTCCGCTGCCATCGTCGTCAATCGCTCATCCCAGAGATGAACGGGCAACCCTGTCCGCTCCTTCAGTTGCTCAGCAAAAGCTTGACAGTATTCACCCTTAGGGCCAATCGTGCCATTCATATTCTTCGGCAGACCGACCACAAATGCTTGTACTTGGTACGTCGCAATCCATTCTTCGATACGCCCAAAATCATTTTCTTTGGACGAGCGTCTAATCGTTTCGATTCCTTGAGCGGTCCAACCTAGCTCATCGCTTATTGCGACGCCTATGGTCTTTTCACCCACATCCAATCCAAGTATTCGCATAATTATCTCCTATGATGTTATGAACCTTTTGGTGACAAGTAAGCTTTCACCATTTCTTCAATTAGCTTGTCGCGTTCAATTTTACCAATCAAACTGCGAGCATTGTTATGGCGAGGAATAAATGCAGGATCTCCTGATAATAGGTATCCTACAATCTGTGTAATCGGATTATAGCCTTTTTCTTGTAGAGCGCTATATACTTCTTCCAAAGTGGCACGTACTTCAGCTTCACTTGCTTCCTTTGGAGCGCTAAACTTCATGGTATTGTCCATAGACATAGCCTAACACCTCGCTTTATTTAAAAATGAGCCTATTATAAGTATATAATGAGTAACTCACTTTTCGTGTTTCTCGGAAAGGCAAAGGATTCACCCGCAAAGCGAATGAATCCAGTTCACCTTGTTACTTTATATTGTAGACGTTTTACCTATTGGTTTGCAACCGCCTGTCCTTCGACTACACTTGCAACAATAGAAAGTGCTTCGCCTAACTTAGCAGGTTCCTTACCACCCGCTTGTGCCATATCAGGGCGACCGCCACCGCCACCGCCGCAACGTGTAGCAACTTCCTTGACGATTTTACCAGCATGGAATCCTTGACTCATCAAGTCTTTGGTCACACCAGCTACTATGTTTACCTTATCGCCTTCAACCGAACCAAGGACAATTACAGCAGAGCCTAGTTTATTTTTAAGCTCATCGACCATACCGCGAAGGTTGTCCATATCCGTTGCAGATACTTGAGTAGCCAAAAGCTTTACGCCCTTAATTTCTTGTACCTGCTCTGTGAGAGTTCCTGCTTCAATATTGCCCAATTTTGTACGTAGTGACTCAGCTTCGCGCTGTGATTCCTTCAATTGAGCTAATACGCCTTCTACGCGAGCAGGAGTTTCATGCAACTGTGGTGACTTAACCGCTTGTGCCACTTCTTTTAGTGTGGTTAGCTGTTGATTTAAATATTGATAAGCACCGCGACCTGTCACTGCTTCAATACGGCGTGTGCCAGCCCCAATGCCGCTCTCGCTTAAAATTTTAAAGAGACCGATCTCTGCTGTATTTCCTACATGGCAACCACCGCACAGCTCAATGCTGAAGCCCTCAACATTAACTACACGCACAATGTCTCCATACTTTTCGCCAAAGAGCGCCATCGCACCCAATTCTTTGGCCTCAGCAATCTTCATGTTCGAAATGCTTACAGCTAAGTTACTCCAAATTTGCTCATTCACGATTTGTTCGATACGCTCCAGCTCTTCCGCTGTAATGGAGCTGATATGTGTAAAGTCAAAGCGAAGTCGCTCAGGAGATACCAAAGAACCTGCTTGATTGACATGTGTTCCTAGAACATCTTTTAGAGCTTGGTGCAACAAATGCGTTGCTGTATGGTTTTTAATCGTAGCGTTGCGTCCTTGTTGGTCTACCTCAGCCGCAACCTGATCTCCTACATGTAATGTACCAGCTTCAATTAGTACCTGATGAACGTTTTGACCATGAGGCCCTTTTTGTACGTCAATCACGCGTGCTTTAACCGTATCTGCTGTCAAAGTTCCCTCATCATTAATCTGCCCGCCGCTCTCTGCGTAGAAAGGTGTACGATCGAGTACCACTTGGCAGGTAACACCCTCTTGTGCTTCTTTTACAAGCTGATTGTCAATAATAATTGCCTCAACTTTAGCGTCAGTAGACAATGTTGTATACCCGATAAATTCACTTGCTACTGTTAATTCCGACAATGCCCCGCCCTGCGTCTGCATGCTGTCTACATCCTGACGAGCTGCACGAGCGCGTTCACGTTGCTCTTCCATTGCCTGTTCGAAGCCATCGCGATCTACAGAAAGACCATGCTCCATTGCGAAATCCTCTGTCAAGTCAACCGGGAAGCCGTATGTGTCGTACAATTTAAAGGTATCCTGACCGCTTAGCTGGTTGCCACCAGAAGCCTTTGTAGCTGTTACCATACCCTCTAAAATGGACAAGCCTTCCTCCAATGTTTCATGGAAGCGTTCTTCCTCAGCACGAATTACACGTTCGATAAAGTCACGTTTTTGAACCACTTCTGGGTAAAATTCTCCCATCATATCGCCAACTGTTTTGGTCAATGTGTACAAGAATGGCTTCTGAATTCCAAGCATTTTACCCATGCGAACAGCACGGCGAAGCAAGCGACGAAGCACGTAACCGCGGCCTTCATTCGAAGGCAAAGCCCCATCTCCAATAGCAAACGTAACTGTACGCACGTGATCTGCAATTACTTTTAGTGCTACATCCAGCTCATCATTGGTTTTGTAAGATACACCTGAAATTTGGCTCGTCTGTTCAATTAACGGAAATAACAGGTCTGTTTCATAGTTGTTATCAACATTTTGGATAATAGAAACCATACGCTCCAAGCCCATACCTGTATCAATATTTTTCTTAGGCAATGGAGTATACGTACCATCAGGATTATGGTTAAATTGGGAGAATACTAGATTCCATACTTCTAAATAACGTTCATTCTCCCCACCAGGATATAATTCTGGATCGCTTGGGTCATTCCCAAATGCTTCACCGCGATCATAGAAAATCTCCGTGTTCGGACCGCTCGGACCTTCTCCGATATCCCAGAAGTTACCCTCTAGACGAATAATTCTCTCTTCTGGTATGCCAATTTCCTTATTCCAAATTTCAAATGCTTCATCATCTTCAGGATGTATGGTAACCGACAATTTTTCTGGGTCAAAACCAATCCATTCAGGACTTGTCAAGAACTCCCATGCCCAATGAATGGATTCCACTTTAAAATAGTCCCCGATAGAGAAGTTACCCAGCATCTCAAAGAAGGTATGATGACGCGCTGTACGTCCTACGTTTTCAATGTCATTTGTACGAATGGATTTTTGGGCATTCGTAATGCGTGGATTCTCAGGGATAATTCGTCCATCAAAATATTTCTTTAACGTAGCTACCCCACTATTAATCCACAACAAAGATGGGTCATCCACCGGTACTAAAGATGCGCTTGGTTCAATTCGATGTCCTTTGCTCACAAAGAAATCTAAATACATTTGACGAACCTGATTACCTGTCAACTTCTTCATGCTGTTTTCCTCCTTTATTTTTCAACACGAGGGAATGACCAACTTCTTTTTCATTCGGTCCACCATCGTCTTTGTATACATTTGCTTACCTTTAGAAGACAAATAAAAAAAGCCCTCATCCCCTCAGGGACGAGAGCTATTGTCTCGCGGTACCACCCTGCTTACAGAACTCTCATTCTCCAACACTGAAACAGCGCTTTTCTTATGAGAGAATCTGTCGCTTTCATGACCATAACGGGGTCCTGCCGCCGGTTTTTTCCGGTCTTCGGAGTAGCCTTCGGTTGTCCTTCTTTTGGATGCTCTTTCAGCCAGGGAGCGTCCTCTCTTGGAAAAGGGTGCAACCTACTCGTTCCATCAACGATCTAGTCGCTATATAATTGGTTTTAGTGAATAACGTTTCAACGTCATTATAGTGTTTTTTTCTAAGTCATGTCAACTTTGAGTTCGAATCAAAATAACGCGTTGAATGATCACTTTTAGTACAGCGAGTACGGGTACAGCCAAGATCATCCCGACCACTCCTGCGATCGCTTCCCCTGCAAGCAAAGCAAAAATAATCGTAAGCGGATGAAGATGAAGTGTTTTTCCCACAATATTGGGCGAAATGATATTCCCCTCAATGATTTGTATGACTAAGTTTATGCCTATAACAAATAAGGCTTGTTTAGTAGAAATCGTAAGGGCAATCAGCAACGCAGGCACAGCACCAATCAAGGGCCCAATAAAGGGAATAATGTTGGTTAAAGCCACAAAGCAAGCTAAGACAAATGGATAGGGCATCTTAATTGCCCAGTATCCAATAAAAACCAGCACTCCTACTATGAGAGACACAACCATTTGTCCATGAATATATTTTCCCAGTGAATCGTTAATATCTCGTAAGGCTACTTGGGTTTGTTGACGGAACCTCCGCGGGACCCATAAGATCAGACTCCGATGAATTTCTTTCATATCTTTTAATAGATAAAATGCAATAAAGGGAACAACTGCATACCCCAGCACCTTTCCCAGCGTTTTTTTAGCGCCATCCACAAACGAAGAGATATCCCGCGACATTTTTTCCTGCGATTGAATGATAGCCCGATCGACACCATGCTGGATACTATCCGGCAAGAAATATTTATGTGCCTCCCACTCCTGTATCCATGTCTCATACCAGCTCGTTAAACGGGGCAGATCGTCTGATAGTTCTATCATTTGTTTCGTAAAAACCGGAATTGCATTCATCACAGTAATGACTACTAGCAGTACGAACCCCAAATAAATCAAAAGAAGAGCCGCTAAGCGCGGTACCTTCCTTTTTTCTAAACTCGCAACGACAGGATGCAGCAAATAAGCTATAATAAGCCCCACAAAAAATGGAAGAGTTACCTCTTCAATCAAAAAATACAGAGGCTTCAATGCAGGGCGCAGCAACACAAAAAGATTAGCTATAATGAGCAATAAGATAATTGACACAGCGATATGATAAAAACGATAGCGTTTTTGTTGCGGTGTTGGTTGTTTTGTCAGTTGTTCCATGGCATATCCCCCATATCCTCGCTAAAAACTCCTTTTGGTAGGATGTGCGAAATAGAGAGGAAAAATGCGGGAGTGCTGTTATTTGAATCCAAAAATAAAGCAACCTGCTCCATCTAAGGAAACAGGTTGCTTTTCATCCCTTTTTTCTATGGGTAAAAATCTACTGCCACACATTGCATGCATTCCAGTTTGAATAGAGGATTAACGTGCAAACGAACGCTTCACAAAACGACCTAGTCTCTGAATATCTCGCTGGGAAAACTTCATTTTTCCCCATCCGCTAAAGAATTTTTGACTCCGCTTAGACCTCATCAAATATCCAATAGCAGCTACGATCCCACTCATGATCAAAGTTCGAAAAATTCCGCGTCTCATTTAGCAGCCTCCTTCAGATTCTCATGGGGTAAGATTGAGGTGTTACGCTTGCGCTCTTAGCTCTTGGTCATCTAAGAACAAGTCATTTAACGATTCTAATGAACCGTCTTCTTCTACCTGATAAATAGAAGAAATCTGGTCTCCAGACATACTCATCTCAACATAACAATTCCAGCAGTAGTACTGATTCGTTCCAATTTTACCAATATCTTTTGATGAACAATTGGGGCACGTCATCATGCAAATTAACCTCCTAAACGCTAATGCGCCTTAAATCCGGTGTGCATAGGGATAATAAGGTGTTCGTTTCCGATTGATACAGGCGATGCCGCATTAATTCGCTTGCGTCCTTCGGTAATATCGGCAATCCAACCGTCCGATAACTCGTACCCTACCATCCTTTCCCAGTCAACAGAAAAATAAACATCTTCCACTTTTCCTAGCCAAGCACCGGTCTCTGTTACAGCTTGTTTTCCTTTTAGTGCATGCTCACCTGTAAATAGGCAGAACATTTGATTCGTATCTAGATGGCGCATTGAGGTCACAACGTTCTTGTCCTCTACAGTGATGAAATCGTCCCCGATTGTACCGATATGGTTGGAATGAATATAGCGTCCCTGCTGGAACCAGCCTGCTTCTTGTAAAACCAGACCAATGACTTGCAAGTGAAGATCACAGAGGATATCTCGGACAATCCCAATTTCTTCGCCGGTGTTCATGGCCAAAACTGGCAAGCCTACTACGTCCAATGCTCTCTTCATGGGCATCTCCTCCCGTTATGTTAGTATTGCGGTTGAGATGCCCTTATATCCTGCCAAAACTGTTCCACCTAAACCAAACCTTCCTTTATCCGTACAAACGTAGCCGATCTTGCAAGTAGCTATAACGAATTCCTTCCTCATCATTTTGCACCGCAATGCGAAAAGCATCTGGATCGCCACACATTAGCAAAAATGACTTGCTACGTGTTACACCCGTGTAAATTAATTTTCTGCGTAACATACGATAATAGTTACGCACTAAAGGTAAAATAACAATTGGAAATTCACTGCCTTGTGATTTGTGCACCGAGCAACAGTAAGCCAGAGTAAGCTGGTGATACTGTGATCGACGATATACAACCTCTCGTCCTTCAAAGGACACCACTAGCTGCTCTTCATTTTCCTCATTTTCTGTAGGACGAAATATAGCAACAACTTCACCCATGTCTCCGTTGAATACCTGCTCGTCCGCATTATTTACCAATTGAAGTACCTTGTCTTTTACCCGAAAAACCGTTTCACCAAAGGTTACCTCCCGCTTCTGATCCGAAGGCGGGTTGAATAGAAGCTGTAGCTCTTCATTGATGTGATTTACACCAGCTACCCCTTTGTAGACGGGGGCAAGAACCTGTATATCTTTTGCTGTATATCCTTTATTTACGGAACTGGAGCAGATTTGTTTCACAACTTCAACAACATTTTGTGGCGAAGTTGTGAAAAATCTCCGATCCTGGGTTGGAGCAAGTAAATCTTGTGGTACTTTTCCCGCCCGAATGTCATGAGCTAATCGAATAATGGAGGATTCCTCTGCCTGCCGATAAATCTCCGTCAATTGGACAACCGGAATCACATTGGACTCCAGCATATCAAACAAAACATTTCCTGGACCCACAGAAGGCAATTGATCAGGGTCTCCTACCATCACAACATTTATATCCTTCGGGAGACAGCGGAATAACTGATTGGCTAGCCAAACGTCTACCATCGACATTTCATCAATAATAATCATTTTGCCGCGAACCGGGTTATCTTGATCGTGCTCAAAGCTCTCACCTTTCCATCCAAGAAGACGATGAATCGTCATCGCTGGCAATCCTGTTGTCTCAGACATACGCTTTGCTGCCCTACCAGTAGGAGCTACCAGTAAAATAGGAAAAGGATTATCTTGTGTGTCATATTTCTTCATGTCTAAACTAATTCCCTGCAAATTTGCAAAAACATGGCAAATTCCCCTAATGACTGTTGTTTTACCCGTACCAGGTCCTCCAGTCAGTAGCATTAGTCCCGAATCCATTGCTTTTTCTACTGCTTCTCTCTGTTTAGATGCATAGCTAATCCCCAATTCTTCCTCTACTTTTCCGATCGCTTGGTAAAACTCAGAGGCCGGATAGCTATCAGGATTTTCTCTTGAGGCAAAATAATGAAGTCGTTTGGCCAGACCAATCTCTGCAAAAAACAAGGACGGAAGATAAACACGCTCTTCCTCCCAGTGTACTTTGTTATCCATTACTAATTGTTCAATCGCGCCCTTTACATCCTCTGCCTCGAAAACGTGTCCGCCGCATTCCGTTAATAGCGAAATCGCCCGCGCGATTAATTCTTCATGGGGGAAATATACATGCCCCTCACTATAACCGGCTTCTTGTAAAACATACAGGCATGCTGCCATCACTCGTTCCTGGGACGAGGCCGCAATTCCTGTGGATAGGGCAATCTCGTCTGCACGTTTAAACCCGATGCCTTGCACATCCTCAATCAGCTTATATGGAGTTTCTGTCAATACAGTCATGGTATTATGTTTATAGGCTTGATAAATACGTAAAGCTAAATGAACGCCAATTCCAAATTCGTATAAGAAAACCATGGTACGTTCTAAAGATTGATGCTCTAGGACGGATTCATAGATTTGCTTAGCGCGTTTAGGAGAGATTCCTGGAATAGCGGCTAAATCGTCAGGATTTTCAGCAATGATGGTAAGTGCATCGACTCCTAAATGTTCCACGATCCGCTTTGCTAGCTTTTTACCAATCCCACTAAAAAGTCCACTTGCTAAATACTTTTCAACACCCGATTTGGTTTTTGGTGTTTCACGCTCGTAGCGTTCAGCCACATACTGCTTTCCGTATTTAGGATGATCTTTCCACTCACCATAAAAGGTATACGTCTCATCCTCGTGAGGACGCGGAAAATGCCCTACAACAATGACTTCTTTATCTTTAATCGGTTCCGTTGTCTCTTCCACTTTAAAACGAATGATGGCATACCAGTTCTCTTCGTTATAAAAAATTTCGTGTTTTACTTGTCCTCGGATATAGGTCTCACGAAACAACGGGAGCGCCTGTTGTTGCACGGTAGTACGCCTCCTTTTTTCTATAAAGCCTTGCTTTGGAAGACTTCTGGAGCCCAGCAAAGCCTTGAGCTGAACTGCTTTATTAAGCTTTTTATTAGTAAAGATCCATCGTAAAAAAAATTCCACTATCCGATGTGATAGTGGATGTGTGCTACTTTATTGTACTTTGCTGAAAAGGGTTTTGACAACTTGATTCGAACAAGCGTTCCAAACCTTTCACAACTAATTAAGCTGATAACAAACCGTATATTTATTCTTTATTTTACTAAGCGCTTTACGATCTGTACAATTTTTTGAGCTGCTGTTATTACTTCTTCTGTTGTGTTGGTCATGCCAAAACTAAAGCGAATTGCTGTATTTGAGCGCTCCTTGGGCAAATTCATAGCTGTAAGCACATGAGATATCTCCAACGAGCCTGATGTACACGCAGAACCACTGGCTGCTGCAATACCAACCAAATCTAGATTAAACAGCATTGTCTCCGTATTTACCCCTAAAAAACTAACATTTAAAATGTGGGGCAAAAATTGTTCCTCATGACCATTTACCTCAAAAGCAATACCTGCTTCCCTAAAAACCTGTAGCATAGCTTCACGCATATCTAAATATTTTTGTCGACGCTCTTCCCGATCGGAACGCATTAGCTCGATTGCTTGAGCAAACCCTACAATACCAGCGAGATTTTCAGTCCCCGCCCGTCGCTTACGTTCCTGTGCTCCCCCGTGTAAATACGGAGTAATTGTCGTTTTACGTCCCATGCACAACGCACCAACACCTTTTGGTCCATTGATTTTATGGGCAGATAACGAAATTAAATCGACAGGTAGCTCATTTGCTTTAATGCGCAATAAACCAAAGGCTTGTACACAATCTGAATGAAATAGAATACCTTGCTCCTGTAAAAAGCTCCC
Organism: Brevibacillus laterosporus LMG 15441; assembly: GCF_000219535.2. Lineage (NCBI taxonomy): Bacteria > Bacillati > Bacillota > Bacilli > Caryophanales > Paenibacillaceae > Brevibacillus > Brevibacillus laterosporus. Next base: position 1,380,563 of record NZ_CP007806.1, on the reverse strand, counting down.
GATTTCTTGAATGGGTTGAATTGTCCCAACCTCATTGTTTCCATACATAATAGAAGCCAAAATGGTATCGGGACGAATCGCTGTTTTAACATCGTCTAGGCTAACCATTCCCGTTTTATCCACTGGTAAATACGTTACTTCAAATCCCATTCGCTCTAAATGCTCACAAGCATGCAATACCGCGTGATGCTCGATCTGAGTTGTAATAATATGCTTACCTTTTTGTTCATTAGCAAGCGCTCCACCGATCAATGCCATATTATCAGCTTCTGTTCCGCCACTAGTAAAAATGATTTGACTGGGATCAGCCCCGAGAAAGTCTGCGATTGTTTCCCGTGCTTTTTCCAATGCCTTACGTGCTTCACGGCCAAACCCATGAATACTGGATGGATTTCCATATACCTCAGAGAAATATGGCTGCATGGCCGTTATCACTTGCGGATGAACAGGAGTCGTTGCTGCATTATCCAAATAAATGTGTGAGTTCATGTTCTAATCCCCTACTTTGTAATCTAACAACCTAAATGTAGAACATATAATTATCAGTGCGTCCATCATCTTGATAATTGATGAGGTCCCGCAATGTAGTGGAGTCAATTACAGACGTTATACTATCTCGAATGCGCAACCATAGATAACGTTTTGCCGGGTCCTCTTCCTCCGCAAACTCCACAGGACTAATTGGACCTTCTAGCACTCGTAAAATATCTCCCGATGTAATATCATCAGGCGATTTGGAGAGCACGTAGCCACCATAAGCCCCTCGGATGCTTTTTACTAACCCTGCATTTCGCAGGGGAGCGATTAATTGCTCTAAATAATGCTCAGATAATTCATGCCTCTGAGCAATGCTTTTCAATGAAATAGGGCCGTCCCCATGGCGGGTGGCTAGCTCCATCATAATCGTTAAGCCGTAGCGTCCCTTAGTCGAAATTTTCAACGTTAACAACTCTCCTCTATGTTTCACTGTACGTCTCTGACAAACTTCCCTGAATTTGTAGCACATGAGTTGCTTGCTTTCGGTCAAAATATGGTCAGGGAGGTGAGCTTATATGGCAACCAATAAGCGTTCCGAACGTGGACGAAACCATCCATCTGACGTTCTTTATGAAGTACCAGCCGGAACCATTGCTCACAAAGCAAGATTTGGTGCAAGCAAAATCAGCAAGCAACCAAATGAGAACGGAGATTTACCGAATAAACCGGGCGGAAATGTACGGACGTAAAAACAATAAGAATGAATTGGCCTTCTTTTGCCTTACTAAAGCTTTGTACTTTCCCGACAGATTCCTTTATCATTATTTTTTTGGAAAAATATTCGTTCCTACATGTAATGTAGTATTTTAACGCCCATAGTCATGTACTATGTAAGAAACCCTTCTCGCATGCTATTACTTCGATTTCTCTTGCTCAGAGGGTCGAAGTTCTTCTTTTTCTTCAAAACAAAGAATGATCAGTACGCTCTAGTTGTTTTTATTACGATAAATATAAACTTTTCCCAAAAGAATGTAAAGGCATCGGAATAATAGGGGTTAGTTCCGAGATGCTTGACGCTTTTGAATTTCTGCCTCATATCCTATCGGCTTAGGCTCATAAAATTTCTCTTCTACACCCTCAGGCAAATAGCGCTGTTTCACATAGCCTTCGGGATAATTATGCGGATATAGATACCCTTCCCCGTGCCCTAACCTAGCAGCCCCTTTATAATGACGATCCCGTAAGTGAACAGGTACGGGCTTATGCCCCTCTTTTTGGACATGCATAAGCGCTTGGTTAATGCCCATGTAAGCTGCATTACTTTTCGGAGCAGTTGCAAGATAGGTAGTGGCTTGTCCCAAGGCAATGCGCCCCTCTGGCATACCAATTAATTCAAGAGCTTGAAAGCAAGATACGGCAACGGATAATGCTTGAGGATCAGCATTACCGATATCCTCTGATGCAGAGATTATTAAGCGGCGCGCTATAAAGCGCGGATCTTCCCCTGCATCAATCATCCTCGCTAACCAGTACAAAGCGCCATCTGGATCGGACCCTCTAATAGACTTAATAAAGGCAGAAACGGTATCGTAATGATTATCTCCGCTTTTATCGTAGCGGACAGCTCTACGCTGGATTGATTCTACGGCCACATCCAACGTAATGACAATCTCTCCTGCTTCATTTAATGGTGTAGTCGTTGCTGCTAATTCCAATGCATTTAATAAGCGACGAGCGTCTCCTTCTGCATAGTGCATAAGATGTTCCTTGGCTTCTGGTGTCATTTTAACCCGTAATTCTCCAAGCCCTTCAAGCTCATCCGTTAAAGCTCTATCAATAACTTGCCCCAAATCCTCGTCTGTTAGGGATTGTAAGGAAAAAATTTGTGAACGAGAGAGCAACGCTGCATTGACTTCGAAAAAAGGATTTTCTGTTGTTGCTCCAATCAAAATGACTGTTCCCTCCTCTACATAAGGCAACAGCGCATCCTGTTGAGATTTATTAAAACGGTGAATCTCATCAATAAATAACGTAGTACGCTGGTTATTCATTACTAAGCGATCCTTCGCTTCCTCTACGATACGGCGAATGTCTGCTACTCCTGCAGTAACCGCATTTAATTCACTGAAGTGCGATTTAGTTGTACGCGCTATGACTTTTGCTAAAGTTGTTTTTCCTGTGCCTGGGGGCCCGTAGAAAATTAAAGAAGAGATTTGATCTGCTTCAATAGCTCTTCGAAGCAGTGATCCTTTAGCTAAAATATGTTGTTGGCCAACTACTTCATCTAGGTTTTTTGGTCTCATTCGTGCCGCAAGCGGCTTGGTGCGCCCTTTGGAATCTTCCTGTTCATGGGCGAAAGAAAATAAATCCATCCTTCTCAACCCCAATCTGGTTTCTTCAAACGATTTGCAACTATAATCTGTCTTTTGTTACCATAACCTTAAACTATCATCCTGTTCATTTTACTTAGAAAACCAAGCTACGCCAAGTTTTGAAAAGGGAAGTAACAAGGCAAGCTGATTGCTTACTACCTTCAATCAAATCATTATCTTACCCTTTAAATAGCATGTATAGATCACAATTGCTTCAAAACTTAAACGAGAGCTTTCCTTCGGGTAAAGAAAGTAGCGCAGAAATCCCGAAGGCCTCTGCGCTATCCATTTCAACATTGTGAATCACTTATTTGTAAAAGGCGTACTACATCTGGGCACTCTTTTTTGCTACCCTTTTTTCGGTACCCAGCCAACTATATCTTGAACAACCACACTAGCTAAAATCAAGCCTGCCACAGATGGCACAAATGCATTACTTGCCGGCGGTTGTTTTACTTTACGAATAGGGGAATCCGGATTTTGAACAATCTGTTCCCGTACATCCGTACGAATTGTTACAGGGATTTCCTTAGAATATACCACTTTAACACCCTTATAAATGCGTGCCTTTTTAAGCTCACGACGAATTACCTTGGCAATAGGGTCATAGCTGGTTTTAGAGATGTCCTCCACTTCAAAACGCGTTGGGTCCATCTTATTAGCTGCCCCCATACTGGAGATGATTGGGATATTACGTTTTTTTGCTTCCAGGATAACATGAATTTTTGCAGACACGGTATCCATAGCATCAACAATATAATCTAGCTTATGCTCGAATAGACGAGGAGCTGTTTCATCGTCATAGAACATCTGAAGCGTCACTACCTCGCACTCTGGATTAATGGAGTGGATACGCTCTTTCATTAGCTCTGTTTTTTGTTGACCAATCGTGTGTAAAGTAGCATGAATTTGTCTATTAATGTTTGTGATGTCAACGTCATCTTTATCAATTAGGATCAGTTTTCCTACGCCAGTACGTGCTAAAGCTTCTACTGTGAAGGACCCTACTCCACCGACACCAAGCACGGCAACGGTACTGTTCCTCATTTTCTCCAAGCCCTCTGGACCAAATGCCAGTTCACAACGCGAGAATTGATGTAACATGTTCACTAACAACCTTTCCTACATTCATCTATTTTGCAAGTAGCATTCCATCTATAATTACAGTTTCATGTCATCCATATATGACCTAGTAATCTTCTCAGATTTATACTTTTTATACAATCATAAAAATAGTGACATTCCGATTATACCTAGCAATAGGCTGATATTCAATTCCTATTATTTCACTAGGACTCTAAGTGGTTGTCGAATCAGACATATGCTAGCACATTGAATTCTACAAAGCAAACAAAAAACAGGTCCAACCAAAAGACTCCTTGCCTTGGTTGGTCCCATTTGCCCAAGTAAATTTACTTGTTTGTTACTTGTTTGTTATTTGTTTGTTACTTCTTCTTTTTTCTCTTCTTCAATAGTCGCAATAAACAACTGTTTCAATTGACTTTCGTCTACTTGACTTGGAGCGTTAACCATTAGGTCACTAGCGCTTGCTGTTTTCGGGAAAGCAATTACTTCGCGTAAGTTCGTACGTCCAGCAAGCAACATTACCAAACGGTCTAAGCCTAGTGCGATACCACCATGTGGAGGTGTACCATATTCAAACGCATCCATTAAGAAGCCAAATTGCTCTCTTGCTTCTTCTGGACTGAATCCAAGCGCAGTAAACATTTTCTCTTGTACGTCACGTTTGTAGATACGCATGGAGCCGCCGCCCAATTCATAACCATTTAGAACTAAGTCGTAGGCTTGTGCGCGAATCGCACCTGGGTCTGTTTCAAACAGATGTAAATCTTCGTCTTTTGGACGAGTGAATGGATGGTGCAGAGCTACATAACGTTTAGCCTCCTCATCCCACTCTACCAATGGGAAATCTACTACCCATAGGAAAGCAAACTTACTGTGGTCAATTAAGCCTAGTTCAGCACCTAGCTTGCTGCGTAGAGCACCTAGAGAATCTGCTACTACTTTCGGTTTATCAGCTACGAACAACAATAGATCGCCTTCTTCTACTAGCAAGCGCTCTTTAATTGCTGTAACTTCTTCTTCAGAGAAGAATTTAGCGATTGGCCCTTTTACTTCGCCATCTTTAAATGCAATCCATGCTAAACCTTTTGCTCCGTAACGTGAAGCGAATTTGCCTAGATCATCAACATCTTTACGTGAATAATGCCCGCAACCTTTTGCATTAATCGCTTTTACTTGTCCGCCGGCCTCTACTGTGCTTGCAAATACTTTAAAACCGCTATCCTTCACAAGATCGGATACGTTGGTCAACTCCATGCCAAAACGAATATCTGGCTTGTCAGAGCCAAAGCGATCCATCGCTTCTGCATACGTTAAGCGAGGGAATGATGTCCCTACATCTGTACCAACAGTTTCTTTAAATACATGTTGAACCATTTCCTCCATCATTGGCAATAGCTGTTCCATTGGCAAGAAGGATGTTTCAATATCGATTTGAGTAAATTCTGGCTGACGGTCAGCGCGCAAGTCCTCGTCACGGAAACAACGGACAATTTGATAGTAGCGCTCGAATCCGGAAACCATCAATAATTGTTTAAAAATCTGAGGAGACTGTGGCAATGCATAGAATTCACCTGGGTGTACACGAGATGGAACTAGGTAATCACGAGCTCCCTCTGGAGTGCTCTTCGTAAGCATTGGCGTTTCAATATCTAAGAAGCCCTTTTGATCCAAGAAATCACGGAACGCTTTTGTAGCTTTTGAACGTAAGTAGAATGCTTTTTGCATTTCAGGACGACGAAGGTCCAAATAGCGATATTTTAGGCGAACCTGTTCATCTACATCAATCTCATCTTCAATTAAGAACGGAGGGGTTTTTGCATCGTTTAAAATGGTAATCTCCGTTGCTAGCAATTCGAATTCGCCAGTTTTAATTTTCGGGTTCACTGCTTCCGGTTCACGATTGATCAGCTTACCTTTTACAGATAAGACATACTCGCTACGCACACGATCTGCTTTTTCCCATGCTTCTTTATTTACTTCTGGGTTAAACACCACTTGACAAATTCCTGAGCGATCGCGCAGATCAATAAAGATAACACCACCAAGGTCACGGCGCTTTTGAACCCAACCATTTAAAATTATCTCTTGTCCTACATGTTCTTTGGTTACTTCGCCACAATAGATAGTACGTACATCAAATTTCATCGTTGGTCCCTCCAATAGGTCAATATTTCGTTCTTTTTTCTATATCCTTAACGTTTAGCCAATAGCCAATCGCTTACTTCTGCAAAACTTACTTCCTGCTGTTCGCCGGTCGCTAGTTCTTTTAGCATGACTACGCCTTTTTGCAGTTCTGATTCGCCAATGATAGCAGCATACTTTGCTTCTACACGATCTGCTGCTTTTAACTGTGCCTTCATTTTACGGCCTAAATAGTCCATCTCTGCCTTAACACCCTTAGCACGCAAAGAATCTAACAACTGGAATGCCTTCGTTTTTGCTGTTTCAGATTGTAAAACGATGTAAGCATCTAGCCCTGTTTCAATTGGTAATTGAATATTTTGCGATTCTAAGGCCATTAACAAGCGTTCAATACTCATCGCAAAACCAATACCCGGCATATCTTCGCCGCCAATTTGTTCAACCAACCCATTATAACGACCGCCACCGCATAACGTTTCAACTGCACCGATCTCTGCCATTTTAATTTCAAAAGCAGTCAGTGTGTAGTAATCAAGACCACGCACCAGACGCGGGTTAATGTGGAACGGAATGTTGATTGCAGTAAGATATGCCTGTACCTCTTCAAAATGCTTTTTAGATTCATCACTTAGATAATCTAAAATAGAAGGTGCATCTTTTGTAAGGGTCTGACATTTTTTATTTTTGCAATCCAAAACTCGCAAAGGATTCCGATCAATACGTGATTGGCAATCTTCACAAAGCTCGTCTCGTACACTATTTAATACTTCAAGCAATGCTCCACGGTGACGGGCGCGATCTTCCAGAGTTCCTACACTGTTTAACTCTACGGACAATCCTGTAAGCCCTAATTCCTGATAGATTCGCATAGCCACAGCAATTACTTCGGCATCAATTGCAGGATCAGCCGAACCGATTGCTTCCACTCCAAATTGAACGAACTGGCGGAATCGACCTGCCTGCGGACGCTCATGTCGGAACATTGGCCCTAAGTAATACAGTTTCGTAGGTTGATTGGGAACACCATACAATTTTTTCTCCACATAAGAGCGCACAACCCCCGCTGTGCCTTCAGGACGTAAGGTGAAATCCCCTTCTCCACGCGATTCAACGCTGTACATCTCTTTTTCCACTACATCCGTAGTCTCACCTACGCCTCGTCTAAACAGTTCTGTCTGCTCAAAAATGGGCGTCCGGATCTCTTGGTAATTGTAGCGTGTGCAAAGATCTCGCATCTTTTTTTCGATGTGCTGCCAAAGCTCCACTGTGCCAGGCATAATGTCTTGTGTACCACGTGGAATTTGGATTTTCGCCATGTGAGTCTCTCCTTTTTTGTTTTTTACGTGCTATATAAAAAGAATCCGTACAGGGCAAGTCAGGAAAAATAATTGTTAGAAAACACAAAAAATCTCCCGTCCTTGACATGCCCAACTTACGTACATGTCAGGGACGAGAGATTGTATTCTTCTCCCGTGGTGCCACCCTGCTTGGATATATATGTAATCATATCCCACTTCATTTTCATCGTAACGCCGATGCCGCGCCTTACAGTTACTCGTAGCAATGCTATCTTTCACTGGGGTCTTCAGGGAGGTCATTCGCCTAAACGTAATAGAGAAGCACTCTCAGCCACGATGCTTCCTCTCTAGCTATCCGTCTAAAGGTTACTTGGTCCCGTCATCAGATCAAAATATATTACAGATCATAGCAAAATCGCGAGTGAGCGTCAACTATACAATCACCCGATTATTTATCAGAGTAAAGCGCATCTAAATCCTGCAACTTTTTCTCAATCAACTGCTTATACGTATCATTATAGGTTTTCGGATCTTTCGGATTCGGCCAACGTGATAATACACCGCTACCAGGCCGCATCAATTTGGAGACAGCCCCACAGCCTAAGCCAAGAACCGTTTGCACTTCCTCCATCATAACGATGTTATAGATAGAGTCTTGATCTTGTAGCGCATAGCCAACATTTTCAAGATTGCCCAAAATGTTTTTTTGTCGATACAGATAGTATGGAACATATCCTTGTTTCTTGGCCCACTCTTCAGTCTCTTGCATCATGCTTAGTATCTCTTCACGGCTAGCCACCTGATATCTCTCTTTATTTTGGGTCATTTCCGAAGCACGTTTAAATGAAAGTGTATGGACTGTGAGAGAAGTAGGCATTAGCTTTTCAACCTCCTGAAGAGAATGCTTCATTTCCTGCATCCCTTCATTTGGCAGCCCTATGATCAAATCCATATTAATGTTCGTTAAACCCATCTCCATGGCCAATTTATATTTATCCACGGTTTCTTCAACCGTATGGTGTCGACCGATCGCTTGAAGGGTTTCTTGTGTAAACGACTGCGGATTGATGCTGATACGGTCAACCTTCCATTTTTTCATGATTTCAATTTTATCAGGAGTAATGGTATCAGGCCTTCCAGCTTCCACTGTTAGTTCACGCACTTTATCCATATGAGGAAAATGCTTATAAAGTGTAACAAAAAGCTCGTCTAACTCGTCAGCAGTAATACTGGTAGGTGTACCTCCGCCAAAGTAAATGGAGGTGATTACCAAGTCTTGGCGGGTCAACCAATCACCTATTGAGCGAATCTCTTCATGTAAACCTGCCAAAAATGGATTTACATTCCGGCGATGCACACCAATCGCATAAGCTGGAAACGTACAATACGCACATTTTGTTGGGCAGAATGGGATTCCAATGTAGACAGAGACTTCCCGATCTATTTGATATAAATCAGGAACAACATGTAGCTGACGATCCACTATCTCTTGTAAGAGCTGTAGTTTGTGGGGGCGAACCATATAGTCTTCGCGTAATTGGCGATGAGCCTCCTCGCGACTCAACCCAGATTGTAGCATCTTGTGAAGCAATTTAGTCGGTCGAATACCGGTCAAAATGCCCCATCCCTGCTCCACTCCAGTATGACGCTCCAGCAATGTTAATAGCGTATAGCTAATGGCTTGCTTAGCTGTTTTGCGCATATCTTTTTCGGAAAGCTCCTTATAGGGACGATCATACTCAAATGTATGCTTTTGATCGGCAAACAATAGATGCCCAGTAGCATGGACGCCATCGGCTTGTGACTCACAGCACAGCTCTATCTTAATATCTTGATGGGAGCAATTCTCCCAATCTTGTACATAATGAATCGCGGGATCTTCGTAGAACAGTGCGGCAATAAAGCCGATTTCACGTTCGAACTGATGACCCACGCATTTTATTTGCAACATGTTCTTCACCTGCTTCTTTCGCAATCCTTCTCATCTTACCTTACCAGCATAAGGTGGTCAATTTCAGAGAAGACACCAACTGTTCCCTTCAAAAATGGACGGATTTAGAAAGCCGTTCGTTTCATCAGAACGATTTGGCACAATCATTGCGAAAAAGAAGTACATGAGATTCCCTACTGGATCATTAATTTTCGCTACATGAAGCTACGCCCCTATCAAACGTAACTAGCTTGATTCCTGCACACGTTAACAGCTTTTCGCTACTTTGCTATTGTTTAGCACGCCGACGTAGTTCTTGTACCTCGCGGATGCTGATATGAAACTCCTGAGACATTTCTACATCGTTTAAAATGGCTTCTTTTTGCAAGAAATCATGAAAATCGACAGAAAAAATACGACGGTTTAATTCTTGAGCGAAACGTTCTTTATTGGATTGGCGCATGCTTAATCCCTCCTTACCCTATTGTTTCCGCATGGGAAGATTTGCATGCATCTCGAAAAAAATGTCGAAAATTGCAGGAAAATCCAAGGTCTATGAAGAAGATTATTGTTTTGTGGAAAATTTGATATTCCGCTCGTAGGAATTATGAAAAACAGAAAGGATGGGACAAACGTGTTTTCTCGCAAGAAGATGATTATCGGACTTGCAACGTGTCTCACTAGCTTGGTCGCCCCCTTCCAAATGGTCTGGGCAGCCAGCCAGGTGCAGGTAACTGCCGATAATTTAAACATTCGCTCTGGTCCAGGAACCAACTATCAACTCGTAAGTTCCGTGCCTAAGTCGACAAAACTAACCGTTATATCAAAAAAAGATAAATGGATACAGGTAAAATTACCGAATGGCAAACAAGGCTGGGGATTGAATACATACCTTCAGGAGATTAAAGCAGCTCCTCAACCACCAAAGGTGATTTATTTACAAAGTACGGTGGATATGTTAAACATTCGGACTGCACCAAAGACTGATGCTCAAATCATTCAGGTAATGGATAAGACAAAAAGCTATAAAATGATTAAAAAGGAAGGCATCTGGGCACAAATTCAAGTGTCTGACAAGGTAACAGGCTGGATTAATGCTAAATTTGTAAAACATGCTACGCCGCCTACTACATCAGCACCTGTATCAGGAGCAACATCACCGGGTCAGAGTAATCAACCTGCTGTTGTATTGCCACCTGTAGAACCAACTGTACAGCCACCATCTACCAGTAGTATTAAAATCTCTGCAGTAACCAACGTGTATGCAGAGCCTAATGTCTCAGCCATGATTATCGGGCAGTTAAGCGCAGGGGATCAGGTAAGCAAATATTCGGAGTCAAATGGATGGGATCAAATCCTGTACAACGGAACAACAGCTTGGATTGCTAATCCAGCAGCTCCTAAAACCGGACAAGCAACACCTCCCCCGACACAGCAAAACCCTGCTACATCAGGCTCTACGGTGAAGGTAACGGCAAATAATGTAAACATCCGAAGTCAGGCTAATACAACAAGCCAAGTTCTCACCCAAGTAAATAACGGAGTAGTTCTACCGGTACTGTCTCAAAGCAACAATTGGTTTCAGGTAAAAACTCCGGATGGGAAAACAGGTTGGATTGCCAGTTGGTTAGTTACGAAATCAACAGAAGCTCCTCCTACACTCGGAGTAGTTGATCCAAATGAACATAAGAACCAAAACTCTCTTCAGCCCTCGGTGCCAAGCAATAATCAATCAGAAATGAAAATCAAGGTGATAAACGAAGGCACAAATATTCGTTCTGGCCCTGGCACCCAATATGAACCGGTAGGTACTGTACAGGCAGGAGAAAGCTATTCGGTAATCAAAACAGAGGGCGATTGGTATCAAATTCGCCTAACAGATAACTCAACAGCCTACATCGCTAGCTGGGTCGTTCAAAAGGAATCAACGGATATAGCCAATCTGCCTCCTTTAACCGGTAATGAAGCAGGAGGCAAATTGATTGTAATTGATCCTGGACACGGCGGAACAGATAGTGGCGCTGTAGGGACGACGTACAAGACGTTTGAAAAAGAGATTAACCTACAGGTTGCTCTGAAGCTAAAACAACGCCTAGAAGCTTCTGGAGCACGTGTAATTATGACTCGTGCCGATGATACGACTCTTACGTTAAATCAGCGTGTTCAGGTTGCTGTACAAAACAATGCGGATATGTTTGTAAGTGTCCATCACAATACACATCCTAACGCAGCTACCAATGGTACCATCATTTTTTACTATCACAAAGGAAAATCGATGGAATTAGCTCAAATGACTCAAAAAGAGATCATCGCGACAACTCAATATAAGGATTTAACATCCAGATTTGGGGATTTTCATGTTATTCGCGAGAATCCAAAACCAGCTATTCTTGCTGAAATCGGTTTTATAACCAATCCACAGGAAGAAGCTAACTTACGTGATGACCAGCATCAGCAAAATGCGGCGGAAGGGTTATTCCGAGGCATACTACGTTACTTCCAGGTCTATCCAAGCTAGTTTTTACACCAAAAAGCAGCTAGTCAAAAAAATAGACTAGCTGCTTTCTTTCTAGGTATCGAGCTTACGCAAATTAACTAGCCCTTTTTTTCACCTGACATTAACTTTCAACGATTAATGTCACCGGTCCATGATTATGTATCTGCACATCCATCATTGCGCCAAACCGCCCTGTTTCTACATGAAGCCCTTTACTCCGCAGCATCTCATTAAACTGCTCATATAATGGTTCAGCGGCTTCTGGACGAGCGGCTGCCATGAAATTAGGGCGACGACCTTTTCGACAATCTCCATATAACGTAAATTGGGAAATAGATAAAATTTGCCCCTTTGTGTCTTGAACAGAGTAATTCATCTTTCCCTCCTCGTCTTCAAAAATCCGTAAATTGGCTACCTTATCTGCTACAAACTCTACATCTTTTATCGTATCCTCATGGGTAATACCGACTAATAAAACCAGCCCTCGCTCAATTTTACCGACTACCTCACCATTTACGGATACACTGGATGCTTTTGCTTTTTGGACAACGACTCGCACTACTTATCACTCCAGTTCTGTTGTTTTGAATTTATGCCAGCATTTATGGTTATGTAAAGAAAAGACAGTGTCCCCAAGGAACCACTGTCTGCCACATACAATAAAGATATGCTAGGTATTTAGAATTCGACGAACGGAATAAATATCTTTGATACGCTTGATCCGTTCTACCACACGATGCAAATGATCTATATTGTTAATACAGATTGTCATGTTGATCGTAGCTACCCGATTGCGATCCGCTTTTCCACTCACAGCCGCTATATTGGTTTTCGTTTCCCCAACTACATGTAGCACATCGTTTAATAAGCCTGTGCGATCATGGCCAGTGATTTCTATATCTACATTGTAGTTTTGTTTCTGGTCCCCTTCCCATTGTACAGGTATGAGTCGATCACTCTCTTCTACCGTCACATTCGGGCAATCCTTGCGATGAATGGAGACCCCTCGTCCCCTTGTAATAAAACCAATAATGTCATCCCCTGGGACCGGCGAACAACATCGAGAAATACGAGTCAACAAATTGTCTACGCCTTCTACGCGGATGCCTGTGTCGCTTCGCGTCTGCTTCTGGGTAGGTGCATGAGATTTAAATTCCTGAATGGTTTGCTGTTGTTGCTGTTGCTGTTCTTCTCGATCTCTACGTATTTTTTCCGTCAATCGATTGGCTACTTGTGCTGAAGTAAGCCCGCCATATCCGACAGCAGAAAACATATCTTCGTCAGATTGGAAATTAAACTTAGCTGCTGCTTCTTTTAAATTCTCGGCAGTCATGGTCTCTTTTAAATCAAAGCCGCGCGCTTTTACCTCAGCTTCAATCATCGATAGCCCTTTAGCAACATTTTCTTCGCGCTTTTCTTTCTTAAACCATTGCTTGATCTTATTGCGGGCATGGGCAGACTTTGCTATTTTGAGCCAATCTTGACTTGGACCATATGAATGCTTGGAAGTCAAGATTTCCATAATGTCACCCGTACGCAACGCAAAATCTAGCGGAACGATCTTGCCGTTCACTTTAGCACCAATGGTTCGATTGCCGACAGCCGAATGTATGCGATATGCAAAGTCTAAAGGAACCGAGCCTTTTGGAAGCTCCACCACATCGCCTTTTGGCGTAAAGACAAATACCGTATCAGAAAACAAATCCTGCTTGAGGGATTCCATGAATTCCTGGGCATTTGGTGTCTCTTCTTGTCCACCTTGAATAATCTCACGGAGATTACCAATTTTCTCTTCAAAGGAGCCCTGCACTTCTCCTTTTCCTTCTTTATAGGCCCAGTGAGCAGCGATACCAATCTCTGCTGTTCGATGCATATCCCATGTACGAATTTGTACTTCTAACGGTTCACCCTTTGGCCCTATTACAGTGGTATGCAGGGATTGATACATGTTAGCCTTTGGCATAGCAATATAATCTTTAAATCGTCCTGGCATAGGCTTCCATAACGTGTGCACAATTCCAAGGACAGCATAGCAATCACGAATATCATTCACAATGATACGTAAAGCCAGCAGGTCGTAGATTTCGTTAAACTGCTTATTTTGTGACACCATCTTTTTATAGATGCTATAGATATGCTTAGGTCTGCCAGCAATTTCCGCTTCAATATGCAACTCATGTAATTTATCAGTAATCATTGCTTTTGCTTCTGAAATGTACTCCTCGCGCTCCGTCCGTTTCTTCTGCATGAGGTTTACAATCCGATAATATTGCTGCGGATTCAAATAGCGTAGAGCTGTATCCTCTAGCTCCCACTTTACAAACGCAATCCCCAAACGATGAGCCAGTGGCGCAAAGATTTCTAGCGTTTCATCCGAAATTTCACGTTGTTTTTCCTCGGACATATGGCGTAACGTACGCATATTATGCAATCGGTCCGCCAATTTAATTAAAATGACTCGAATATCTTGTGCCATGGCTACAAGCATTTTACGATGATTTTCCGCTAACTGCTCTTCTTTGGATTTGTATTTAATTTTTTCTAGCTTTGTGACCCCGTCTACCAGATGTGCTACCTCTGATCCGAATTCCTTACGTAAATCATCCAACGTAATATCGGTATCTTCCACAACATCATGGAGAAAACCGGCAGCAACAGTTACTGCATCCATGTGCATATCCGTCAAAATGCCTGCAACCGCAATCGGATGCATAATGTAAGGCACCCCAGATTTACGCACTTGGCCCTCGTGAGCTTTGCGTGCTAAATCATAGGCACGCTCCAGCATAGTAACGTCCTCGCTTGACATATAGCTATTCGCTTTGCTTAAAATTTCCTCGATGCCCGTAGTCATATTTCCCTTCCTTAATCTTCACTCTGAAGATGAAAACCGTCTATCTTTCCCTTAAACGTATTACCTTTTATTATCTGGTATGAAGGGGAGAATGTAAAGGTAATAATCTTCCATTCTCTACTTAAAACACACAAAATAGACACTTTCAGCTTACGTTTCTCAGGTAAATCCACAAAAAAACCTCCGCAAGCGAAGGGCTCACAGAGGTTTTTATCCAACAGATTAGTATGTGATTAAAGAAGAAACCGGGATGTCACCTAGTTTTTCACGACCATCGAGATAGCTTAATTCAATCAGGAATACAGCCCCTACTACAATTCCACCCAATTGTTCAACAAGGTTGATAGATGTCTCGATCGTACCGCCTGTTGCAAGTAGGTCATCTGCAATCAATACACGATCACCAGGCTTGATTGCATCTTCATGCATTGCTAATGCATCGCTGCCATACTCTAAGCTATAATCAGCTTGAATAGCTTTGTAAGGTAGTTTGTTTGCCTTGCGAATCGGAATAAATCCAACGTTCATCGCATATGACAATGGTGCCCCTACAACAAAACCACGCGCTTCCGGTCCTGCGATTACATCCACGTTTAGGGTATCAGCAAATGTTTTCAGTTCATTGATTGCCGCTTTATATACAGGGCCATCTTTTAATAGGGTAGTAATATCTTTGAAACGAATCCCCGGTTGTGGGTAATCTGGAATCACGCGAATATAATCTTTAAAGTTCATTAAGGAATGCCTCCTACAAAAGAATAAAAACAAAGTAAGTTGGATGCCCTTCTTCTAAGACTGATGAAGTATATCCAAATATTTTCCTAGTCCATCATGATTAGAAAGGAGCAGTTCGGCGTGTAGCTCGGCTTCCTCGCGCCAGTCTACGTATCGTGAAGATGTATCCAAGGGCGCTTTAGCCGGTTCTGGATGCAATAGGTATGCTTGCTCGCTATCTTCAATAAAACGAAGCTCTATAAAAATAGTAAGCATTCGCTCCACAATGGAACGTTTTAGCTTCAATTTTTTAGCCAATGCATCGAGATGAGCCTTGTTGATTTTACCATATTGTCGAAAAATTTGATACAGCGCTTTAAAATCTTCTCGGCTCGGTACATGTAGCAATTCAAAGGCCTCGTCCGCTTCGCCAAATAAGCAGTAAATGGAGTCCATTTCATGTAACGCAGTCATCGCTTGTCCCAATGCTTTTTTGGAGGAAGGAAGGTCATATAAGATGATCGAGCGACATTCTTCCTTCCAATCTCCTTGCATTTCTCCCGCATTCGTTACATACAGGAGCGACCTTTGGGTAAGCTGCTGACTTGCAAGTAAAGAGTGCAACCGATGATGGTTAGCTGCTTGGAATGTGATGGTAATCAACTCTTCCGCAACGATTTTATCCAACCATTTTTTCTCTTTATCGCGCGTGCCTCGCCAGTCGAAAATCTGCTTATGCTTGACCGCTACATCACGAAGCAAGAATTGAGGCTTTCGCAACCCATTCCATTCATTAATCTGCAATTCACCAAGCACGGAAAGCTTTGATGTTGGAGCTACCTGTTCCATAATGGGGGCAAAACCAAATCCGATAGCATCAAGTTGCGATTTCTCATGTGACAATACACATTTTAGATGTGTCTCATCCTTCCCAATTTTACGCATACCCTGATGACCGACTTTTTCACAGACAAGCATTGGAGTAGGGTTACCCATGCCGAATGGAGCTAAAGCTTCCAACTCTATAGCAAGATCTAGATTCATTTCATCAAACGCCACTTCAAGATCTACTCTTGTTTTGGGGATGAAGTCTTCTGGTTGCAACCATTCCTGTGAAATACGATGCAACGCCTTGCGTAGCGGATCTACATTCTCTATGGGCAATGTCATACCCGCTGCCATTGTGTGACCACCATAGTGTGGTAGAAGCTCCTTGCACGCCGTCAATGCCTCATACATGTCGAAGCCAGCAATGCTTCGAGCCGAGCCTTTTGCTGCGCCTTTTTCAGGATCGATTCCAAGCACAATAGCAGGTCGATAGAATTTTTCCACTAAACGTGAAGCAACAATACCAACAACGCCAACGTTCCATCCCTCTTTGGCTACAACAATTACTCCACTCTGATCAGCCGGATATAGCTGTTCAACCATTTCAATGGCTTCTTCCGCCATCGCTTGAACTAACTCTTGGCGCTCCCGGTTCAACTCATCAAGTACTTCCGCTTGTTCCTTCGCTTCCTGTACATCCTCTGACACGAGCAATTTAACCGCTGCTTCCGCTGTTTCTAAACGACCGCCCGCATTAATCCGTGGTCCAATGGCAAAGCCCACATGTCCCGCAGTAATTTCTTTCTCCTGAAGCCCGCACACATCAAGTAAAGCTTGGATGCCTACATTGTGTGTTCGATTCAATCGTTGCAATCCTAAACTAGCTAATACCCTGTTTTCATCCACTAAAGGAACAAGGTCAGCAATCGTTCCTATTGCGGCCAAATCGATGAAATCCATCGGAGGCTCCTTTAACAGAGCTTGGGCCAGCTTAAAAGCAACGCCTACACCGGCCAGCATGTCAAACGGATAGGAACAGCCAGGTTTTTTAGGATTCATTACCGCAAACGCATCAGGTAGAAGCTCAGGTGGTTCATGGTGATCCGTCACGATGATATCAAGCCCCAACTGATTTCCATGCGCTACCTGCTCTACCGCGCTTATGCCAGTATCCACAGTCACGACAAGCCGAAAACCGCTGTCATAAATGTATGACAACGCTGTTTGGTTTAACCCGTATCCTTCTTTAAAACGATTCGGTATATAATAATCAAATGTGGCTCCCAATTTTCGTAACAAATGCACCATTAAAGCAGTGGAGCTAACTCCATCCGCATCATAGTCTCCATATATGCAAATCGGTTCATGGCGCTCAATCGCCTGTTGGATTCGATGCACGCTTTTGTCCATTCCATCCAATAAAAATGGATCATGTAGCTGTTCTGGACTCACATGCAAAAAGTCACGTGCCTTTTGTGACGTATCCATCCCTCTTTGAACGAGCAAACGTGCAAGCAAAGGCGATATCCCACACGCTTGGACAATCTCTGCACTTATTGCTTCGTCATATGGAGTGAGTTGCCATCGCGATTTCGCTTGTAGCATGAGGCAGCCCTCCAATCCTCATCCATTATATAAAGAAATAGAGGGCATGCCAAGCTTTCTTATTAAACGCAAAAAGCGTATGTTTTACGAACATCATGTCATAAATTAGCTTGAATTGTGAAAAAGTCCAATCATAACTGCATTATTCATGCGTCTTAGCAGGTTCCTCATCCCATGACTTTCCTTTTTCATCATATGGATTAATGTGAACAAACACATTTCGAATATCCTGATGCTTCTCCATTAAATTGCGTTTAACCTGTTTTCCGATTCGATGTCCATCCTCTACCGTTATATTCGGATCAACAGAAACCTTAATATCCACGATTTGATAGTGACCAGTTTCCCTGGCCCACAGCTCATCAATTCGCAAGACTCCCTCTACCTCCATAACTGTTTTACGCAAAGACAAGGTATCTTCCTCGTGCAATACATGATCCATCGTGGAATGAATGGATTCCTTTAAAATATGGTAGGCTGTTTTTAATACAAGGAAGGATACAAAAATCCCTGCAATGGGATCAAGATATACGGTCCACCTTACCCCTAGCTTCTCCCCAAGAATTGCCCCGCCAACACCAATTAACGCGGCGAAGGAAGAATATACATCAGAACGATGCTCCCAGGCATTCGCAATTAATGATTGGCTATTTAATTTTTTCCCAAGATGATACTTATATCGAAACATCCATTCTTTTATAATCATGGAGCCTAACGCCGCCCATACAGCTAACATGCCAGGAGGCTCAAGGGGCTCATAGAGTGATTTATACGAGGAATACGCAATTTCAAAGCCCACAATAGCAAGTAGGATAGATACGATAATAGCTGAAATTGACTCTGCTTTTCCGTGCCCATACGGATGGTCTTGATCTGGGGGTGCCTCCGCTGCGCGAAGCCCTATCAAAACAGCTACTGACCCGATTACATCAGATGCAGAATGAACAGCATCAGCTACCATCGCTCGCGAATCAGCTACCCAGCCCACAAGTAATTTGACAAGCGCAAGCAACAGATTACCAACAATACCGACCCATGCAGCAAACTGAGCCTTTGCCAAACGATTTTCCACCTAGTTTCCTCCTCCTTGTATCAGTTGGATGAACCTATTGTATCATTTGCCCATCCACTACTTATTGTATTTTCTTGAGCATAAAAAAACCGTAGGGGATATCCCCCACGGTTTATTCTATCCAATTTAGTTCTCATTAGGAGTAGCTTTTAATCCTTTTTTCTTCATTTCACGTTCTTTCATAGATACCCAAATCTGTGCAGCGATAAAGATGGAAGAATACGTACCACTGATCAGACCAAAGATAAGAGCCAAGGAGAAGTTACGAATGCCTTCGCTACCAAAAATAGCAATCGCAGCAGCTGTAATGAACACGGTCAAAACTGTAAAGATAGAGCGGCGCATACTTTGCCATAAGCTCACGTTGACCATATGCTCTAAATCTTCAATGGTTTTTGTTTTCATTGTCCGCATATTCTCACGGATACGGTCAAAGATAACAATCGTATCATTGATAGAATAACCAACGATCGTTAAAATCGCTGCAATAAACGTTAAGTCAACTTCCAAACGGAACAAGGAGAACAAAGCAATCGGGATAAAAGCATCATGTAAGATGGAGATTACGCAAGCAATCCCGAATAAGAATTGGAATCGAATCGCAATATAGACAACAATCCCTGCAGAAGCAACTAAAACAGCGATAATGGCTTTATTCACTAGCTCATTAGCAATCACGGGGTCAACCGTAGATTCCTGTTTCGTTACCTGATCTCCATATTTTGCTTTAACAGCAGCCTCAATCTCTTTCAGCTTTTCTGGAGTGATCGTTTCTGTAAACGTTGTTGTTGCGAATTCCTTATTATTACCATATTTAGTTACATCTTTAAAGTGAACATCAGGCATTACTTTTGCAATAATTTGTTGAACATCTGCTTCATTAAACTGTTTGTTAATAAATAAATCCAAACGAGTACCTGCTGTAAAGTCAACGCCTTTATTTAGTCCAAACATTAGCATCGAGGCTAAACCTAGAACTAGTAGGATACCTGAAAGCCAATAGAATTTGTGTCGGTTTTTAACAATATCAAATTTAACAATATCTTTTTCTTTAGAGTTCACCGATTTCACTCTCCTTTACACCAAACCAGCGCGGCTTCTTAAACGCATTGGAACGAAGAAGCAACCATAGCAAAAAGCGAGAGCCAAACACGTTGGTAATCAAGCTGACAATAAGAGTCATTGCTAGGATAATCGCGAAACCTTGAATGGAGCTCGTCCCAAAGTAGAAGAGCACGACGCACGCAATCAAAGTAGTAACATGTGAATCAATGATTGTAATCAACGAGCGACGTTCACCCGCACGGAAAGAAGACAGAATGGTCTTACCTGTCATGATTTCTTCTCGAATACGTTCATAGGTAATAATGTTAGCATCTACCGCCATACCTACAGCCAAAATAAAGCCGGCAATACCCGGTAGCGTAAGCGTAGCATGCATCCATTGCAACACTACTAAACATACATAAATAAACGCTGTTAACGTGATATTTGCAATTATACCAGGAACACGGTATACAAAAAGCATAAAGAGGAAAATTAGTGCTCCGCCGATATACCCTGCATAAATAGTCTTTTTCAAAGCAAGATCACCAAGGCTTGCTCCTACTGCCGTTACTTGCTTTTCAATTAATTTAGCTGGCAATGAACCTGCATTTAACGTTTCTGCTAATTCACGTGCCTCATCTTTTGTGTATTTACCTGTTATTTGTGCGCTACCACCTGTAATAACACTTTGAATCGTAGGATTTGTTAACAAGTTTTCATCTAAAAAGATAGCAACTGGTTTTCCTAAATTTTTACGTGTTACTTCTGCAAACTTTTCTGCATCGGCAAACTTCAGAGTAACAAGTGGCTCATTTAGCTCACCATAACCAATAGCAGCTCCACCAGGCGCTAGGTCTGTTCCACGCATAACGACTTCACCTGTCATGTCACGGAACGTCAATACGGCTGGTTTCCCGATCAACGTACGCAGCTTCTCAGGATCAGTAACCCCTGCCAATTTAACGCGTACGCGGTTAGGATTTTCAATGGTTACCTCTGGCTCAGAAACTCCCCCGATATTAACACGTTTCTCAATCATCTGAGCTGTTGCTGCAAGTAGTTCAGTGTTTGTTTTGTGCTTTGCATCAAGTGGTTCTACTTCATACAAAATCTCAAATCCGCCTCTTAAGTCAAGACCAAGTACGATATTGCCCGCTACTTTTGTGGTAGTAGTGGCCATGAGCGTACCTAAGAGTCCGATCACCAGTAGGAAGAGAACAAATCTACTCCACTTTATCATCTAACATAATGCCCCTTTCCCAATGGATACCAAGCGTTCATACGCAAATATCCCAATTCAAAGAATCAATATGCCCATTATAGACTTGTAGAAAAATGCATGTCAAATTACGCCGTTATTTTTATACATATTAATCATCACATAGTTCATATATTTGCTAATTTTTAAGGAGAGGATATCGTTAACAAGACGATGTAGAGTGGGGCGTTCTTCTCCTTTATAGGCTGATATCACACACTCCCATATCTCTTCAGGAGTAATGTTATCGTAACCTAAAATCAAAAATTCCTCTGCCTTACTTTTGCATAAAACTAACATTTCCTGATATTTGTCAACCTCGATAAAGCTCATCATATTCTCTTTATTCTCCATTTTCTACACCTCTTTACGTGACCTTTGTTGTTATAAAATGTTTCTCCCACACATAAAATCTAGTCATGCCCTAGGTGGCACGTCCATATGGTAATAGTGTAGTAAATAAAGCTTAAGGTAAATGTTAAAGAGAAGGGGCTATCCCTATGAAAAAATCCTTTTTTTACGGTACCATGGTACTCATTGTAGCAGGCGCCATTACTAAGGTTTTTGGTTTCGCCCATCGTATTATTCTTTCCCGCTTAATTGGTTCAGAAGGTATGGGACTGTACCAAATGATCGTCCCACTTCTCTACTTTCTGATTACCATTACTACATTTGGTTTGCCTGTTGCCATCGCTAAACAGGTTGCAGAAGCGGAAGCAGCCAAAGATCGCCAGCAAACAAGAAGATTCCTCTATTTGGCCCTAGCTATTACAACTGGACTGAGTACCCTAGTCTCCTTATTGTTAGCTGTTGGTGCTCGTTTTTTTACGGAATTGTTCTTTACGGACTCCCGCACCCATCTGTTATTGCTGACAGCTTTACCTATTCTACCAATCGCTAGTGTCTCGGCTGTCTTGCGCGGTTATTTTCAGGGAAAACAAAATATGGTGCCTACAGCCCTCTCTCAATTGATTGAGCAAATAGTCCGTATTTTGATAGTAATAGGTATGACCTTGACACTCGCCCCCTACGGAATTTTCATTGCTACCATTGGTGCAGTCTGTAGCATTTTATTAGGTGAGCTAGCCGGCCTATTATACATGATATGGAATTATAAAAAGAACAAACGCGAACTAGGCGATCTGTTTAAACGACCCGGCTCACGTCGGGAATTGTTTCAAAAAAGCTCCCCGGCTATCATGCAGCTCTTACATGTATCGCTGCCTGTCACGATGAGCCGCGTAGTAGGTTCTATTGCTTATGTAATGGAACCAATGCTTGTCCCCTATGCGCTTATATTAGCAGGATATAAAACCATTCAGGCGACCTCCTTATATGGTCAATTTTCTGGAATGGCTGTCCCTCTGTTACTTTTCCCTACTTTTCTTACCTATTCGTTATCCATTTCAATGGTTCCTGCTGTTGCAGAAGCCGCTTTTGAGAAGAACAGCAGGATGGTTCATCGCCGCATTTATCAAGCCATGCGTATTACGCTGGTCATCGGGGCTCCCTGTGCTGTTTTATTATATGTATTTGCAGAGCCTCTCTGTCAACTATTATACAAGCAGGCTGAGGTCGGCCTATTATTAAAGCAATTGGCACCATTCTCTGTATTTTTGTTTTTCCAGGCTCCATTAGCCGCTGCTCTACAGGGTTTGGATCAAGCACATGTTGTATTCCGTAACACCCTGATTGGCACAATCGTCAAGATCGCATCCATGTTTATACTGACATCTCGCCCTGAATTTGGAATTAACGGGGCGATCATTGCGCTGAATTTAAACATTACGTTGGTAACAATGCTCCATTTTGCTAGCCTCGTCAAAGGGATTGGGTTTACTATTCAGGTTGGCGAATTTGTAAAAATTGGTTTTGCTATGCTGGCTATCGGCTATTGTAGCACGTATATGTCTGAACACTGGTTCAAAGATACTAGCTTACTCCATATGCTAACAATATGCTCTTCTGCTTCTATGCTTCTCTACTTAGTATTACTTGTTAGTATGAAGGTACTGGGAAAACAGGATGTAGCCCGCATTCCTTGGATTGGTCAGCAATTGAGCATGTTTTTCCCCCGCAGATGATTATTTGCGGGGGTATTGTGTTTTATTTACAAACAGCTTCCCTTGCTCATCAATGCTACAAAACATAATCTCGTTCGTATGACGATAACCTTGTTTTTTTAATTCCTGCTTAAGCCAAAATATATTTTTACCGATTTTTTCTACAGCATCCGTCTGTACTTCCCCATCCATAATTAAGGGAATGGGAAAACTCACAGTAACACCTGTTAAGGATTTTTTAGGCTTCTTTTCTTGTAAACCTAAATCTTGCAGGGTAACAGGTGATTTTTCCGGTTTCGTAAATACGCTGACTTTGCCTGTCGTTTCCAATATAGCAAATTCAACATCAGCTAGGTTTTTTACATTTTCTTGTCGTAGGTGAATCAATAGGTCATCTAGGTTAAGTCGATTTTTTTTCAACGCTTCTTCCCTTATCTCACCATTTGCAATCAAAACATCTGCTTCTCCGTTAACGAAGTTCCTGATCTTTTTACTTTTCATAAACAAATAGGCCATTCCTATTTCCAACAGCATGATAAGGATCATGGGCGAAAACATGTGCAGAAGTGGTTTCTCCACCTGATCAATGGCAAGCACCGCCATTTCTGCAAGCATGATCGAAATGACTACATCAAACAAAGACATTTGACCCAGTTCTCTTTTGCCCATCAGCCTCATGATGAGTAGGAGGAAAAAATAACTAAAGAGGGTACGCATAAGTATGGTTAGTAGCTCCACGGTATAAGACCTCCCACATGTTCATCTACCTTATTTAGTAGTGTCCACGGGTCAATCCTACCTTATGCGTCCCTCTCTTTTCCTTTCTGTTATAGCCATTTTTTCTTTTTAAAGACATAGAGCATCCACGATGTCAATAAAATCATTGAACCGAATGCGATGACAAACATGACAGGCTCTGCTTTATCCCCCATCCATTCAAAGGTGTTCATTCCAAAGATCCCTGTGATAAAGGTTAGTGGCAGAATAACAGTAGAGATAATAGTCAGGATACGTACTGTTTCATTACTTCTGCCCGTAATAATCGTGTAATAAGTATCTAGTGCACCGTTTACTAAATCCCGAAATGTTTCTGTTGAGTCTACGATTCGCTCCAAGTGATCCGTTAAGTCCACATAGAAAGGAACATTTTCCTCTGAGATATCAAACGAATAGCGACCGTTCACATTGGCAAAAATCCGCTTTTGTGGCAAAATCACGCGGCGTATTAAAATCAAAGTACGCTTTAACGCTAAGAATTCCTCTGTAATTTCTTCAGTTTGATGCTCGTAGATCTCATCCTCTAAATCATCAATACGGACACTTAAGCGATCCATAATTGGAAAGTACTCATCGGTAATCCCGTCAACAATGGCATACAACAAATAATCCGGACCACGATTTAAGAAGGAATTACTGCGATGACATTGAGCTGCAATGCGCCCAATCGTATTCATTGGTGATTTATGAATAGTAACAATGTAGTTCGGACCAAGGAAAACATTAAGCTCTACTGTAGTAATCTCGTTATCGCTTTCCTCATTATAACGCAGCGCGTGAAAAACGAAGAAATAGTAGTCATCATATTTATCCACTTTTGCACGCGGGCTGACGTGCAAACAGTCCTCAATGGCCAATGGGTGAAACTCAAAAATTTTCGCAATGTAATGCAGTTCCTGATTACCTACATCATACAGATCAATCCATAATAAATCCTCAGGAGATTTCAGCCATTGATCCTTGGTGGTTAAATCTACATCGTGGATCATCTTCTGTTCGGAATGATTATAAAAATAGGTTTTTATCATCGGTATCCTCACCCCCGTTTTTTTCCCTTATCCATCATACGAAAATTCGCGGCGATGTTCAATCAAGAGATGAATAAGCCTGTCAAGCCTCTCATATAGATGGTAATAAGAAAATGAATCATAAAGAGAGGATGGGATCGTGTTATGCGCAGTCATTCCGCCTCGGTGATGACGGGATTATTTCTAACGCTTGGACTTGTCTTGCTAGGTTCTATTTTTGCTGCATTACTTCTTTCCTTTACCAGTGTCAAGGAAAGCTCTCTACCTTACTTTAGCTATGTCATTAACATTTGCAGCTTGTTGATTGGCGGCTTTGTAACGGGGCGCAAATGCGGCGCACGCGGCTGGTATTATGGAGGTTTAACCGGTTTAGGCTATTTCTTTCTCGTCTTACTGATCGGTTTCCTAGGCTTTAATGCTCCGCTTAATTTTTCAACCCTATTGTACACTCTCTTTGCCTTTCTTATCGCAGGGATTGGCGGTGTTTTCGGTGTAAATACAACCAATCGGCGAAAATATTAGGCTTATAGATCAAAGGGCATGATCTGTTGACAAGGAAAAAAGCTGTTAGCATATCGCTAACAGCTTTCTTGTGTTTATGATTTATTTCGTATCTTCAGCAGGTGCTTCCAGTTCCTCTTTTTTCGTTTCCGCTACTTCTTTAGTAGGGCTAGAAACTGAAACAGCATTTACTGCACCGCGGTCGAACGTCATGTGTACATTGTGAGAAACCTTTAAAATAAGTGTATCGTCAGTAATGTCTTGGATAGTGCCATGCAGTCCTCCAATTGTTACAACGCGATCCCCTTTTTTCATAGCTGCCAACATTGAATTGCGTTCTTTATTACGTTTTTGTTGAGGGCGAATCAACAAAAAGTAAAAGATCACAAACATAATAATAATCGGCAACAATCCACCTAAACCTTGCATGGTTCATCCTCCTTAGTTCTTAGAAAGATCTATTTTCACCCAATCCATATTGGGCAAAAAACTGGTCTCTGAAATCTTTCAAACGATCTTCTCGGATCGCTTGGCGCACTTTCTCCATCAATTTAATGAGGAAGTGCAGATTGTGATGCGTAGTTAAACGAATGCCAAAGGTCTCTTCAGCTTTGATCAAATGACGAATGTAAGCACGCGTATAATTCTTGCACGTGTAGCAGTCGCAATTAGGGTCAAGTGGAGTAAAATCGCGCGCAAACTTTGCATTGCGTACGACTAACCTTCCTTGGCTCGTCATGCATGTCCCATTTCGAGCTATACGAGTTGGCAACACACAGTCAAACATATCAATTCCACGAAGCGCCCCTTCTATGAGGGCATCTGGAGAACCTACACCCATTAAATAACGAGGTTTGTTATCCGGAAGCAATGGAACTGTGTAATCTAGCACTTCATACATTAACGGGAATGGCTCACCTACGCTAAGTCCGCCGATGGCATACCCCGGGAAGTCCATCTGTACAAGGTCACGCGCACTTTGTTCCCGTAAATCCTGATACATACCGCCTTGTACAATCCCGAATAAAGCTTGATCTTCCTTGCGCTCGTGCGCGCGTAAGCAACGCTCTGCCCAACGGGTTGTCCGCTCCATCGATTTTTTTACATAATCGTACTCGGCTGGATACGGGGCACATTCATCAAAAGCCATCATAATATCGGCACCAAGTGCATTTTGAATCTGCATCGCTTCCTCAGGTCCAATAAACAGCTTTTCCCCATTTAAGTGAGAGCGAAAAGATACACCCTCTTCTGTAATCTTACGTAAATTGCTTAAACTAAATACCTGAAATCCACCACTATCTGTTAAAATAGCTCCGTTCCAGTTCATAAATTTATGCAAGCCACCTGCTTCTTTAACGATCTGGTGACCCGGACGCAAGAATAGATGGTACGTATTACTTAAAATAATGTTAGCGCCCATCCCGCTGATTTCTTCAGGGGACATGGTTTTAACTGTGGCTTGAGTCCCAACCGGCATGAATGCTGGGGTTTCAAAAGTACCATGCGGGGTATGAACTCGTCCCAGTCGTGCGCCAGTTTGTTTGCACGTTTTAATTAATTCGTAGCGTACTGCCAAAGTCTCTGCACTCCTCAATAACCAGATGTGAACACCATCTGTTTTATTAGCATGTTTTTCCTACGTCTTATCTATTATAAAAGGTATGATCACGAATCACAAGAAAACGCATAAAAATTCTTTTATTTAATTAACATCGCATCTCCAAAACTAAAGAAACGATATTTGCGGGCAATCGCATCCTGATAAGCACGAAGAACATTTTCACGTCCAGCCAAAGCACTAATTAGCATGACCAGCGTTGATTTAGGTAAATGGAAGTTTGTTAAAAGCCCGTCAATAATCGCAAATTCATAGCCAGGATACATAAAAATATCCGTCCAGCCAGATTGAGCAACTAGCTTGCCCCCATGTTCTTTTGCAATAGTCTCCAGCGTTCTACAAGATGTAGTGCCGACAGCAATGACACGCTTACCTGCCTCTTTTGCACCATTGATCAGATCAGCCATTTCCTGTGTCAATTGATAATGCTCAGCATGCATAACATGCTCTTCAATTACATCTGCTTCCACCGGACGGAAGGTTCCCAATCCCACATGCAAAGTAACATAGGCTAGTTTAATCCCTTTTTGCTGGAGCTTATCCAAATATTCTTGTGTAAAATGCAAACCTGCTGTCGGGGCCGCTGCAGAGCCTACTTCCTTAGAGTAAACAGTCTGATAGCGTTCGCGATCATCTAGTTGTTCATGAATATAAGGCGGTAGGGGCATTGAGCCTAATCGATCTAAAATCTCATAGAAAATTCCCTCGTAGGAGAATCGAACAATTCGCCCTCCTGTTGGTGTAATCTCTTCGCAAACACAGCGAAGCATACCATCACCAAACTCTATCTCAGTTCCTACTTTAAATCGTTTCCCTGGACGTGCTAAGGTTTCCCAACGGTCATCCCCAAGCGACTTAAGTAACAGAATCTCAATTTTAGCCCCTGTCTCGCTTTTTAAGCCAATCAAACGGGCGGGCAACACGCGACTGTCATTAACAACCAGCACGTCCCCCGCTTCTAAATACGTAAGTAAGTCCGTAAACTGCTGATGAGTTACTTCACCTGTTTGTTTATCAAGAACAAGCAAGCGAGACCCTGTGCGATCCTCAAGTGGATGCTGGGCAATCAACTCTTCAGGCAGGTCAAAATCAAATAAAGTTACATCCACGTCTCTCTAATCTCCTTTTTTGCAATTCATTGCTGTTGGACAAATCCTTCTAAGACTCAGAAGGCATTGGGAGTTGAAAATGCGTGTAGCATGCTGGTGTCGCAATACGTCCACGCGGTGTTCGTTGAATGAACCCAATTTGTAGCAAATAAGGCTCACAAACATCTTCAATCGTTTGTGATTCTTCCCCAATGGTAGCTGCAATCGTATCTAGTCCTACTGGTCCGCCTGCAAATTTTTCAATGATGGCAAGAAGTAATTTATGATCAATATGATCAAGTCCGCAAGCATCCACCTGAAGTCTGACTAAAGCTTCATGGGCAATTTCTTGGGTAATAATTCCTTCGCCCTGAACCTGAGCGAAATCTCGGACACGTTTTAATAAGCGATTGGCAATACGCGGTGTCCCTCGGGAGCGCCTGGCAATTTCTAGAGCCCCACCTTCTTGCATCCCAATTTGCAGGATGTCTGCTGCACGCGACACAATGAAAGCTAATTCTTCAATTGTATAAAATTCCAAACGATTAACGACCCCAAATCGATCACGCAACGGAGACGAAAGTAAGCCCGCACGCGTCGTAGCCCCTATTAAGGTAAAGGGCGGCAGGTCAAGTCGGACATTGCGAGCACTCGGCCCTTTTCCGATGATGATGTCTAAAGCAAAATCCTCCATTGCTGGATACAAGACTTCTTCTACACTGCGATTTAGTCTATGTATCTCGTCAATAAACAGCACATCCCCCTCTTGAAGATTCGTAAGGATGGCAGCTAAATCACCTGGTCGTTCAATCGCGGGTCCAGAGGTTGTTTTTAGGTTCACACCTAGTTCATTAGCTATAATCTGGGATAAAGTTGTCTTTCCTAAACCTGGAGGTCCATATAATAATACATGGTCCAACGCCTCTTTTCGCATTTTAGCAGCTTCGATAAAGACCTTTAAATTCTCTTTTACCTGCTTTTGCCCGATGTATTCGGATAAGAAGCGAGGACGCAAACTAAATTCATTAGCATCTTCTTCCCACTGCATATGGGTGGTAATAATCCGATTATCGTCCATCTTCTTTTATCCCCTCATAAAGAGCGCAAGCCCCTGTTTAATCAATTGTTCTACACTAGCCCCCGATTTAGCTGATTCCAGCAATGTAGGACGAATCCCTTGTGTTTCGTTGTCTGAATAGCCTAAAGCCATCAACGCCTGCATAGCTTCCTCTAAAGCAGCCATATCGGAATTTCCCTTCACCAATAAAGATTCTGGTGCAGTTGTAACCAGCATTGACGGTGTAAAGCCCTTCAACTTATCTTTCAAGTCTAAGATCATGCGCTGGGCCGTCTTCTTCCCAATCCCAGGAAACTTTGTTAAATAAGTCACATTCTCTTGTTGAACAGCAGAAACAATTTGGTCAGGTGTAGCCCCAGCCAAGATAGCTAATGCGCCTTTTGGTCCGATGCCATTCACATCAAGCAGTCGGCGATATAAATCACGTTCATCTCTGGTTGCAAATCCATATAAATGAATCGCATCTTCACGTACATGGTGATGCGTAAATAATCGGCAAGACTTCCCTTCATCTTTCACAAAATAATAAGGATTAGGACAAAAAATGCGGTAACCAAGCCCACCTGCTTGTACCACAACGTATTCCGTATCTATATATGAGACAATTCCTTCTACAAAATCAATCATTTCTTTGCACCTTCCGATTTATCATAATACGTGCGGCTTTGAGCATGTGTAATCGCTACACCTAATGCGTCTGCTACGTCGTCTGGTTTTGGCACTTCTTTTAACTTCAATAACATCCGTACCATTTCTTGAATTTGCTTTTTCTCAGCTCCACCGTAACCAGTCACTGCCTGCTTGATTTGCATTGGTGTGTATTCAAAAACCGGGATACCTTTTTGCTCCGCAGCCAAAATAATAACACCCCGAGCCTGTCCTACAGTAAAAGCCGTGGTCACATTTCGGTTAAAAAACAATTTTTCTATGCCCATTTCATCAGGCTTATATGTTTCCAAAAGCTCAATGGTAGCATCATACACTTGACGCAGTCGTAACGGCACAGGTGTATGAGCTTCTGTCTGTATGCTACCATACTGTACAGGCTTTAAGGAACTTCCTTCTTTATCGATAAAACCAAACCCGACAATTGCAATCCCCGGGTCAATTCCGACTATCCGCATTCCATTCTCTCCGCTTCTTCCTGTCTTCCTTTAACTGTAACACAAACCAGACAGATTGCGAACATGCATTTCCGTTGAAAGTTTGATAACCCCATTATAAGCAATCGAGCCCTAGCTTTTTCTATCGTTCCACCCCTAAGCCCATTTCATTGATTCATGACAGAGCACGCAGAAAAAGCCTGCTGAGATATTCTCAACAGACTCCTTCTGCCTCGTATCATAACGTGGGACGGCCAATTAGTGTTTGTTCATACCAAGCTCATCAGCTAAGTCATGCTGCATATGGGCGTAATCGTCTACTTCGTGCTGCATCTGATTCTCGATACTATTTATTTTTCGATAGTCCAATTTGTTATGACCTTGGTTGAGCTGAACATACAAGCGTTGATGGAACTGGTCTTTGTAGCTTCCTCTAGGCATTGAAGACATACAAGAACTCCTCCTTCACATGGCCGTCCCCTACAGTATGCGATGTTGATGATTGCGGTATGTATCCCGATTTTACCTATTGGCTTTCGATCAGTAATGGATAACAAGCTTAGAATGAAATGGATTTCTGGAAGCATCCTATAACTAAAGTCGATTTCATTTGTCATTTTAAAGGGGGACATGTTATGAAAAAGAAATCCTTTTCTAGTCTCTATTTTCTGCTAATCTGCTTTTGTTTACTATTTTCCCCCACCACTGTTTTCGGAAAACATCATGTGTACGTAAACGAAACAAATAAACTCGTGCCATTTTCCCCAGGTTCTCTACCTCAAGGGGGCATTACCATCATTGTAAAAACCTCTGTACATGCTGCTTTTCAATCGAAGCTGACAATATCAGGTCAGGAAAAATGGGGACAGCTAATTGAAGCTAGCCCACGTATTTCAAGCTCTGAACCAGAATTTATTCGGGCTATCATCTATACGGAAAAAAATCGTTATCTATATAGTGATGAGCAGCGGTTATTTGAACAAGACTCCTATCGGGAAGTACTCGTAACAAATTCATTGCGTACACATCTTGAAAAATGGGTTTCTTTAACAGAACAAAAGCATTACGGTTTATTATCGCCGTGGAGCGAGGTACAACAAAACTTTAAACGTATGGCTTACGGAACTGTCACAGATATTGAATCAGGTGAACAATTCCGTGTACAGCGTCGAGCTGGTAGTGATCATGCTGACGTACAACCTTTAACCAAGCAGGATACTCTCATTATGAAAAGGATATATCAGGGGAAATGGAGCTGGAAAAGGCGCGCCATATTACTGACCATAAACGGAAAACATTATGCGGCTTCCATGCACGGTATGCCTCACGGTGGTGATGGAATTCCTGGAAATCAATTTAATGGGCATTTTTGTATTCACTTTTTAGGCAGCTCGACTCATAAGCGTCATGAGCCGGATGCTGGCCACCAATTTATGATTCAAAAAGCGGCTGGAACACTCTATTCAGCTCTGCGGGAGGCTAGCCCGCTTCAAATTATTGATTATTATCTCACCTGTCTGCGGGAAGAAGAGCCTCTTGCTTCCTTTTTGGTTGCGGGATCACCAAGCTCTCTGACATCCATGAATGATCCCGTGTATGTTCGTGAACGGTTGCACCCGCTTTTAGATAAGATGACAGCGGAGGAAGAAACTAGCGATATGTTTTCAGTCACCATCCCTGTCAAACTCTCCTATGCTAAGAAAGGGAAAACCTATCAAAGAATCTGTTATTTTACCTTAGTAAGAGGATCACAATGGGATCGTTGGCGAATCGCCGAAATGGAGCTTGTTGGTGAATAACAAAAAACGGTGATGTAAAAAGGATGTTCCCTAAGCAATCTTGCTGTTCGGAACATCCTTTCTTACCTTTTAACCTGAAATTGTCGTTATACAGAGACCGTTTCTGAGGCCGTCTGAGAAGCGTTTTTAACCGCCTTATCTTTTCGAGCCAAACAAATATTTAATACAATCGCGGTTAACGAGCCTGTAACGATCCCATTTTGCATAATCATCTTCGCCATACCTGGTAGCTGATCAAACATTTGTGGAACCACTGCGGAGCCCAAGCCTACTGCAATACTGCAAGCTGCAATTAAAAGATTTTCATTTTTGGATAAATCGACACTCGATAAAATATTAATACCTGATGCAACTACCATCCCAAACATAGCAATCATAGCCCCGCCTAGTACAGCATCGGGAATAACGGTTGTAAGTGCAGCCAATTTTGGCAGCATTCCCAATGTAACAAGAATTACGCCCGCTCCCATAATGGCTTCTCGACCTTTGATCCCCGTCAATGAAAGAAGCCCTACATTTTGTGAGAAAGCTGTATAGGGGAACGCGTTAAAGACACCACCCATTGTAATAGCAAGGCCTTCTGCACGTAAGCCTTTTACTACTGTTTTGGAATCAATCTTGGTGTCCGTTACTTTTCCAACAGCAAAATAAACACCGGTAGATTCCACCATACTGATTATATTGACGATTATCATCGTTAGAATTGCCATTATATCAAAGCGCGGCGTACCGAAATAGAATGGTTGTACAATGCTGATCCAGGAGGCAGTCCATACATGTGAGAAGTCAACCATGCCTAAGAAAAAGGCGATCATGGTACCCGTCACAAGTCCAATCAATACAGCAACCGATCGAATAAATCCAGTAAAAAAACGATTAAACAACAGGATTAAAAGCAAGGTTAAAAAAGCTAGAAGTAAATTAGTAGGAGAGCCAAAAGATGCACTGCCTTCCCCACCAGCCGCATTCTTCATCGCAACAGGAATTAAGGATAAACCAATGATGGTAACGACTGAGCCTGTAACCACTGTTGGAAAAAAGCGTAGTAATTTACCAAACAAAGGTGCAAATAAAAATACAAAGATACCAGATACGATAATAGCACCATATGCAGTTGTTAAGCTGTTTCCTGCTGAAAGGGACACGGCAATGATGGGCCCTACTGCTGTAAAAGTACATCCGAGCATTACGGGAAGTCCCGATCCAATGTACCTTCCGCCATAGACTTGAAGCAAGGTCGCAAGCCCGCTGGTGAAGAGGTCCGCCGCGATTAGATATGCCATCTGTTGTGGTGTTAATCCCAATTCTTTACCGATAATAAGCGGAACGATAACAGCCCCTGCATACATCGCTAGAACCTGTTGAAAGCCCAAGGTAAATATCTTTTGCTTGCTTAACATTGCGCTCTACCTCTCCCTTTTTGCCTTACGATTTGCAGGCACCGATTTCCTCGATAAACTCAATACCTGTTTCTGGGGACATCGATTTAATTCGAGCTAACGAATGAATAGCAATCCCTCTTTCCTCAAGCAAGCCTCGGCCTTCCTGAAAGCTTTTTTCGATAACAGCACCTACGCCAACCAATTCGGCACCAGCTTCTTTCACAATGTCGCACAATCCTACTAATGCAGCTCCAGTAGCTAGGAAATCATCTACGATTAGTACGCGCTCACCCGGCTTTAAATAGGCTTTAGCCACACTAATCTGGTATGTTTCTTTACGTGTGAAAGAATGCACAGATGCCGTATATACATCATCCGATTGCGTAATTGCTTTTTTCTTTTTTGCATAAACAAAAGGGACTTGTAG
This sequence comes from Brevibacillus laterosporus LMG 15441, assembly GCF_000219535.2. Taxonomy (NCBI): domain Bacteria; kingdom Bacillati; phylum Bacillota; class Bacilli; order Caryophanales; family Paenibacillaceae; genus Brevibacillus; species Brevibacillus laterosporus. Next base: position 1,346,516 of record NZ_CP007806.1, on the reverse strand, counting down.
CGCAAAGCCTGTTGCCATTGCAAATTGAATTCCACTCGCCTCGATTGTTAAAACCTTCGTAATGTTTTCTTTAGCAAATCGCTTCGCAAATTCTTCCCCGATCAGCATGGCTAGCTTGGAGTCCACCTGATGATTTAAAAAAGCATCTACCTTTAAAACCGTATCGGACAATACGTTTCCGTCCTGACAAATTCTTTCCTGTAATACCTTCATGAGTAGCCAAAAGCCCCTTTCCACATTTGCAACAAAGTATTTTAAAAAAACAAAAAAACCCAAAAGGACAAGGCACTTGAATAACAATGTTCAAGTGAAACCTGTCCTTCTGGGTTTTTATCCCTTAGGTGTACTTTGTATATAACAAAGCTTGCATCGCTTGGACCAGCCCTCTTGTCAACAAACGGATGACAAAAGCGGAACCCTAGATGCACTTTCACTCGTAGTCAGATAAGATGATCGGTCATCTGGTAGAAACTTATGGGCCATATCCCCAAGAATTATACGAGTCATTTGAAATTGAATAGGTACACTGTAACATACCCACTATTTTTCGACAAGAAGGAAACACATCCCGCTCCCAAACAATATTTTCCCATTATAAATAGGAAGCGATTACATAGTAGAGAATATTTGATCTACCCTTTCTTCTCCTAAGATTCAAACAAATCCGTCCAACAAAAAACAACCAGCTTTTCTCATCAATCGAAATGCAATAGAGAAGCTAATTGTTTTTTTATTACTCAATAAATGAGTGGACTTTTGATTACTGAGATTCAATCTGTCGTTGAAATTCGCTAAAAGTAGATAAAATACTGTTATATTCAGCGAGATCATGTACACGGATACCTTTATACAAATGTCCAAGCTCTTCTTTAGAAAGGCTCGCTTTCATACTATCCGTGTTAATTCGATAAAAGGTTTGAATCACTTTCTGATAATCTGGCAACCCTTCAAAGAAGGTTAAAAAACCATCAGGTGATAAACCAAAGTAACCCTTCTCTTTACAAATAGGAGCAAGGTCATTCTCTTCTTTATGTAGCACAATATAATCTGGATGAACCGAAACCAGCTCCCAGCCAGCATACGGTTTCAATATTTGCTCTAAGGTTTGTTCTCTTACTTCTTTTTTCTCCTCATCCGTTACACCGCATACGTATGTACGGGTTAAGACGACCTGTCTTGGCATGGAGAATACAGGGACACTCTCATTCCCTTCCATTTGCGATAACATCCTATTTTTATCTACTTGATTCGTCAGCTTCATTTCAAGACGAGAAACCCAGAATCCCAATACTAAGCCTATTGTTAACACAAGAAACAACATTAGCCATTTCCACTTCAGTTTTGCTGGGCGCAATGATTTGAGCATAGCAGAAAAACCCCTTTAGATGGCGTTTTTCTCCTATTATTCTCCATCTGCAACGAGTTTTATACAATAGTAGATCACCGGATAAATCACGAACGTTTTTAATATGAGTTATATTATATTTCGTTATTATTGTTAGTGTAAGCGTTTTTCATGTCAGTCATTTCCCGTTTTACTCGTAAAATCTTCGTAAATTTTGTGTTGCTCCTCCTGATTTATCTGTCGAAAATGAAAAACTTGTGATATGATCGAACTTGTCCAATTCTCATCATTTTATAATATTTTAAGGGGGCTTTTCACTTGAAGAAGACACATCTACACAGTGTGCTAGCTACCTCCATGGTGCTAAGTATGTTTGCTCTTCCTACAGCTCATGTAGGTGCAGAGGGAGAAAGCATTATTAAATTACGTTTAATGGAAACAACTGATATCCATACAAACGTAGTGAACTATGACTACTATAAGGATGCTCCGACTGACCAATTTGGTCTAGCTAAAACAGCTACCTTGATCAAGAAAGCACGTGCAGAGGTTACAAACAGCGTTTTGTTTGACAATGGTGACTTGATTCAAGGAAATCCGCTTGGTGATTTCATTCATGAAAAAGGATTGAAAGATGGAGATGTTCATCCAATTTACAAAGCGATGAATCTACTTGACTATGAAGTAGGCAACATCGGTAACCATGAATTCAACTTTGGCCTTGATTATCTTCAAGCTTCTCTTAAAGGTGCAAAATTTCCATACGTAAACGCTAACATCTATATCGACGACAAGGATAACAATCCTGACAACGATAAAAACTACTTCACACCTTACCACATCTTTGAAAAGAAAGTAAAAGATGAAACCGGAAAAGAAGTAACAATTAAAATCGGTGCAATCGGATTTGCTCCTCCACAAGTAACTGCTTGGGACAAAGGTCACTTAGAAGGGAAAGTAATCTCTAAGGATATCATTGAAACGGCGAATAAATTCGTTCCTCAAATGAAAAAAGAAGGGGCAGACATCATCGTAGCAATTCCTCATTCTGGATTTGAAAAAGCTCCAGCAAAAGGAAATGACGAAAATGCCGTTTACTATCTAAGTAAAGTAGAAGGCATTGATGCTATCCTGTTTGGTCATGCGCACAAGCTATTCCCAAGCAAAGATTTTGATGGAATTGAAGGCGTTGACACAGCAAAAGGTACGATCAATGGTATTCCATCTGTTATGCCAGGCTTCTGGGGCGATCATCTAGGTGTTATCGACCTAACTCTTAAACAAGTAGATGGAAAATGGCAAGTGGTTGATTCCACAACGGAAGCTCGTCCAGTTTATGATGCTGCTACCAAAAAAGCTCTTGTAGAAGCTGATAAGGATATTCTTAATGCTGTAAAAGAAGACCATGAAAACACTTTAGGCTATGTTCGTGGACCAGTTGGCGAAACAAAAGCCCCAATCAACAGTTTCTTTGCATTAGTTAATGACGATCCATCTGTTCAAATCGTTTCAAACGCACAAAGATGGTGGGCAGAAAAAGCAACACAAGGAACAGAATATGAAGGTACTCCAATCTTGTCTGCAGCCGCACCATTTAAAGCAGGTGGACGTAACGGTGCTGAATACTATACAGACATTAAGGCTGGAACAATTGCTGTTAAAAACGTTTCAGATCTATATATCTACCCAAATACAATTAAAGCTGTATTAATCGACGGTAGCCAAGTAAAAGAATGGTTAGAGCGTTCCGCTGGACAGTTTAACCAAATCGATCCAACCAAAAAAGAAGAGCAAGCATTAGTTAATGATGCCTTCCCAACTTATAACTTTGATACATTGGATGGTGTAGAGTATCAATTCGATCTGACTCAGCCTTCTCGTTATGATATCAAGGGTACTTTGGTTAATGAAAAAGCAAATCGTGTAATTAACCTGCAATATAACGGTAAACCTGTCGATCCTAAGCAAAAATTCATCGTGGTAACAAATAACTATCGTGCTTTCGGTGGCGGTAACTTCCCTGGTATTGATGGTTCTAATGTCATCATCGATTCTCCAGACGAAAACCGCGAAGTGTTAATTAACTACATTAAAGAGCAAAAATCCTTCAATCCAACCGCTGATGGAAACTGGGGTTTTGCACCAATCAAAGGTGACATGAAAGTAACACTAACCTCTTCTCCTAAAGCAAAAGAGGTTGCTGAAAAGCTCGGATACATCAAGTATATTGGTGAGGGAGAAAACGGTTTTGCTAAATATAGCATTGACCTTTCTACTACAACTCAAAAAGTAGCTGAATCTGCTGACGCTTCTAAAGAAGACGTGAAAAAAGAAGAACCTAAGAAAGACGACGCTTCTAAAGAAGACGTGAAAAAAGAAGAACCTAAGAAAGACGACGCTTCTAAAGAAGACGTGAAAAAAGAGGAACCTAAGAAAGACGACGCTTCTAAAGAAGACGTGAAAAAAGAGGAACCTAAGAAAGACGACGCTTCTAAAGAAGACGTGAAAAAAGAGGAACCTAAGAAAGACGACGCTTCTAAAGAAGACGTGAAAAAAGAGGAACCTAAGAAAGACTTGAATAAACTAGTTGCTGTTCGTACAACGGCTGAGGGCTTAGGTATTCAAGTAGCCTACGACAATAAAACAAGAAGCGTTACTTTGACTAAAGGAG